>NZ_RZRO01000080.1:0-29729 GCF_003997975.1 Mesorhizobium sp. M7A.F.Ca.US.005.03.1.1 | reverse complement strand
GCCCGACCGCCTCGAACACCGGCAGCGCTGCCCGCGTCGCGGCCTGAAAACGCTTGCGGCCAGTGAGCCAGGCACGAAATGGCGCGACACCGCGCGCCAGCGGCTCCACCTTGCGCACGTCGCAGCAGGCATCGGTATCGCTTTGGTGCAGATTGCCCGTCGGATCGATCCGTTCGAGTGCTGCTTCCTCGGGTTTGATCACCCTTATGTTGGTCAGCCCGAAATCGGCGGCAAGCGCATCGCGATAGCCGAGCGTCTCCTCGAAATGCTTGCCGGTGTCGAGGAAGATGACCGGCAGCGTCCGGTCGATCTTGGCGATCATGTGCAGCAGCACGGCCGAATCCGCGCCGAACGACGACACCGCCGCGATCTCGTCGAGGAACAGTTCGCGGGCCGAGCGTTCGATGATCTCGAGCGGCTTCAGATGACCATAGAGCGCATCGAGCCCCGCCGCTTTGGCGGCGATGCCGTCATCGACGTCTCCAATACGGTCAAGCGGCCTTGGCTTCGCCAGCATAGAGCGCCTCCTTGAACGGCGCGGGACCGACTCGGCGGTAGGCGTCGATGAATTTCTCTTGTGGGTCGAGCCGAAGGCCGAGATAGGTCTCGACGATCTGTTCGATGGCGTCGGTGATCTCTTCCGAAGAGAAGCCGCGGCCGATGATCTCGCCGACCGAGGTGTTCTCGTCGGCCGAGCCGCCCAGCGTCACCTGATAGAGTTCGGAGCCCTTCTTCTCGACGCCGAGGATGCCGATGTGGCCGACATGGTGATGACCGCAGGCGTTGATGCAGCCGGAGATCTTCAGCTTCAGTTCGCCGATCTCGCGCTGCCGCTCAAGCGAGGCGAAGCGGCGCGAGATTTCCTGCGCGATCGGGATCGAGCGCGCCGTGGCCAGCGCGCAGTAGTCGAGGCCCGGGCAAGCGATGATGTCCGATATCAGGTTGGAATTGGCCGTCGCCAGGCCGATGCCGACCAGCGCATCATAGACCGCCTTGAGGTCGGCGCGGGCCACATGCGGCAGGATCAGGTTCTGCTCATGGCTGACACGCAGCTCGTCAAAGCCATATGTCTCGGCGATGTCGGCGATTGCGTCCATCTGGCTGTCCGAGGCGTCGCCGGGCACCTCGCCGATGCCCTTCAGCGAGATCGTCACAGCCGCATAATCGGGATGGCGGTGCGTCACGACATTCTGGTCGAGCCACTCCGAGAACCCCTTGGAATCGAGCCGCGCCAGCTTGACCGCCTGGTCGCCTTCCGGCCGCTCAGCGAGTGCCGGTGGCGCGAAATAGGCCTCGATGGCGCGGATATCGGCTTCCGGCAGCTTCAGCTGGGCGTCTTTCAACTCTTGCCACTCGGCCTCGATTTGGCGGGTGATCTCCTCGACGCCGGTCTCATGGACGAGGATCTTGATGCGCGCCTTGTACTTGTTGTCGCGGCGGCCATAGAGGTTGTAAACGCGCAGGATCGCCGTGCAGTAGGACAAAAGGTCGGCTTCCGGCAGGAAGTCGCGAATCTTGCGGGCAACCATTGGCGTGCGGCCCTGGCCGCCGCCGATATAGACGGCGAAACCGAGTTCGCCGGCGGCGTTCTTCCTCAGGTGCAGGCCGATGTCGTGGGTCTGGATGGCGGCGCGGTCGCGCTCGGCCCCCGTCACCGCGATCTTGAACTTGCGCGGCAGGAACGAGAATTCCGGATGCACCGACGACCACTGGCGCAGGATTTCCGCGTAGGGACGCGGATCGGCGACCTCGTCGGCGGCAGCGCCGGCGAAGTGGTCGGCGGTGACGTTGCGAATGCAATTGCCGCTGGTCTGGATGGCGTGCATCTCGACGCTTGCGAGATCGGCCAGGATCGCCGGAATGTCCGACAGCGCCGGCCAGTTGAACTGGATGTTCTGGCGCGTGGTGAAATGGCCGTAGCCCTTGTCGTATTTGCGGGCGATGTGGCCGAGCATGCGCAACTGCTTGCCGTTCAGCGTGCCATAGGGCACCGCGATGCGCAGCATGTAGGCATGCAGCTGCAGATAGACGCCGTTCATCAGCCTCAATGGCCGGAACTGGTCCTCGGTGATCTCGCCGGCAAGACGGCGCTGCACCTGGTCGCTGAACTCGGCGACGCGGGCCTGGACAAAATCGTGGTCGAACTCATCGTAACGGTACATGCTTGGTCTTTCAGGGCGCGTCCGCCCATGCCTGGTGTCTTGGTTATGCTGCCCGCGCAGCCTGCTTGCCGAGATCGTTGCGGATGGTCGGGCCGGCGGCGCGGATCTTCTCGCGCAGCCGCACCGGTTGGACGACGCCGTTGACGACTTCGGCGTCGATCAAATTGACGTCGACCACTTCGTTGGCGGCATAGGCCTTGGCGCCGATCGCCTCGAGCCTGTCATCGGCTGCCTTGTCATGGGCGAGGTCGGCATGATCCACCGTCTCGGCCCAGCCGCCATCGGCGTACCAGACGGCGATGCCGTCGGTGAGGCGGTTGGCGGTCAGTATCTTCATTGCTGAACTCCTTCGGCGACCGAACTGGACGCGCCTTCATGCCTGTGTGCCGCCAGCGGCTCGGACCGTTCAAAGTTGGCGCCGGCGACCGCATCGCCGATGATGGTCATGACTGGGCCGGAAAGATCGGCGCGCGCTTCCAGCGACGGCAGGTCGGCAAGCGTGCCGTGGAAGCGCCGCCGGTTGGCGAGGCTGGCATTCTCGACCACGGCCACCGCAGTGTCCGGCGACAGACCGGCCTCGATCAGCCGTCCGGCAACCTCGGCCGCCACCGAGCGGCCCATATAGACGGCGACGGTGGCGCCCGAAATCGCGAGCTTGGCCCAGTCGGGCAGCGAATTGCCCTTGAGGTCGTGGCCGGTGGTGAACACCATCGACGAGGAGACACCGCGCAAGGTCAGCGGCAGTTCGAAATCGGCGGCGGCGGCAAAGGCCGCGGTGACGCCCGGGACCACCTCATAGGCGATGCCGGCGTCGCGAAGTGCCGCCATCTCTTCGCCGGCCCGGCCGAACACCAGCGGATCGCCCGACTTCAGCCGCACGACACGCTTGCCTTCACGGCCAAGCTCGACCAGCAGCGCATTGATCTCAGCCTGGCTCTTGGTGTGGCAGCCCTTGCGCTTTCCGACCGGCAGGCGCTCGGCATCGCGGCGACCCATGGCAACGACCGCCTCGGGCACAAGGGCGTCATGGACGATGACATCGGCTTCCATCAGCAGACGATGGGCTCGCAAGGTCAATAGATCCTCGGCGCCCGGACCGGCGCCAACCAGCGCGATGTGACCGCAAGCGGGCGTGTTCGACAGCAGAAGATCGACGGCGGCGTCATGCGCCTGCGAAAGCTGGCCGGCTTCAGCCGCGCGCGCAGGAGCGCCAGAGAAGAAATCATGCCAGAAGCGGCGGCGGGCATTGCCTCTCGGCAGCAGCTTCTCGGCAGCCCCGCGAAACGAAGCCGCAATAATTGCCAGCGGCCCGAGCGACGGCGACAGCATGCGGTCGATGCGGCCGCGCAACATTTGGGCAAGCACCGGGCCTGCACCCTCGGTGCCGATGGCGATGGCCACCGGCGCGCGGTTGACCAGCGCCGGGGTGAAGAAATCGCAAAGCTCGGGCCGATCGACGGCATTGACCGGAATGCCTAGGCGGCGCGCATCCGCGGCCACCCGGCGGTCGAGTTCCTCGTCGCCGCTGGCGGCAAACACCATGACCGCGCCTTCGAGCTGCGACGCCTCGTAAGCCGCGGCAAAATGCGTCGCGCCGGCCTGGGCGACGAAGGCGAGCAGGTCGGGCTCGGCATGTTCCGCGACGATCCGCAGGACCGCGCTCGACTGTCCGATCAGCCGCGCCTTGGCCAGCGCCTCTTCGCCGCCCCCGACGATGGCCACAGCTTCGCCCTCAACCCGCATGAACACGGGGAAGGCGTTGAGCTTGGGAGCAGTGTGCGACATGGACGCGAGCGGAATCCTCAATGAGCTGCAGTTCTACGCGCGAGCGCGAGAAACCAGAAGGAACGCACTCGCGCATCCCTTATCGGGATGCAATTGCTTTTCTGAAAGCATCCCGGCCAAGAGAAAAATATTTCTCATTTACAGATAGAGCGGATTCAAGCTGCTGTCGCAGGCCTTGATTTGTGGCTCTTTTAGCGCCCGGCGAGAAAAGCCGCAAAACTGTTTTTTCTAAATTCTACCAAGTTAGTAGATTAAAGTCGCAACCTCGGGATAGCCAGAATGTCCAACGCCGACGTGGCTGCCGACTGGAACATTACCGGCTCGAGGTGCGTTCTCAAAAGGCCCGTCATGTCGGATCGAAATCCGGCTGCGGAATGCCAACTAAAGGTCGCCACGCGGCTAAAAAGGAGCCCTGTCATCATGAACACAATCATACTCAAGCACGGTATCTGGGTGATCGTGGCCGATGGCGAGAAGGCGCTTTTCCTCAGGAACGCCGGTGACAACAAATATCCGAATCTCGAGGTGGTGCAGGAAATGCAGCAGGACAACCCGCCCACCCGCGAGCAAGGCAGTGACAGCCCCGGCCGATACAGTGATGGTCCCTCCGTACACCGCAGCGCAGTCGAGGATACGGACTGGCACCGCATCGGCAAGGAGCGTTTTGCCGATGAAATCGCCGCCCGGCTCTACAAGCTCGCGCATGACGGCGAGTTCAGCGAGATCGTGCTCGTCGCGCCGCCGGTGGTGCTTGGGACAATGCGCAAAAAGCTGCACAAGGAGGTCGGGGACAAGGTGACCGCCGAAATTCCCAAGACATTGACCAACCATGCCATACCGGAAATCGAGGCCTTGCTGCGGGCAGCCTGATCATCGATCGGCCCTGACGAATCGAGACGAATAGCTCCGCACAAATTCCGATCCGGCCGGCAGCTTCTCAGCTGCCGGTCAAATTTTCGCGGCAGCGCCGTCGATTTCACGGCTTTGCGGGTTGCATCGCCGACATACCATCCATCATATTGCAAACAGGCGGCGGCCTTGGGCGGCGCTCATCCAACATCGCTGACTTGAAAGGCGCTCCATAGACAATGCCGCATGACACGCCCCTTATCGCCACCATCGTCGCCGGTCTGGGGCTGGCTTTCGTCTTCGGGGCTCTCGCCAACCGCTTCCGCATTCCGCCCCTGGTCGGTTATCTCATAGCCGGCGTGCTGGTCGGGCCGAACACGCCCGGCTTCGTCGCCGATGCCGGGCTTGCCAACGAACTGGCCGAAATCGGCGTCATCTTGCTGATGTTCGGCGTCGGGCTGCACTTCTCGCTCAAGGATCTGCTGTCGGTGCGTGCCATCGCCGTGCCGGGCGCCATCGTCCAGATCGGCTTTGCCACCGCGCTTGGCGCTGGTCTTGCCTGGATGCTCGGCTGGTCGATGGGCGCGGGGCTGGTGTTCGGCCTGGCGTTGTCGGTCGCCTCGACCGTGGTGCTGCTGCGTGCCCTGCAGGAACGGCGGATGATCGAGACCGAGCGCGGCCGCATCGCCGTCGGCTGGCTGATCGTCGAGGATCTGGCCATGGTGCTGGCGCTGGTGCTGCTGCCGGCGCTCGCTGGCGTGCTCGGCGGCCAGGAGCAGGCCGACGCCCATGCCAGCGGCCTGCTGTCGCTGCCGGCCAGCTACGGCATCTGGGGCGTCGTCGGCATCACACTGGCCAAGGTCACCGCTTTCGTCATCGTCATGCTGGTGGTCGGCCGCCGGGTCATTCCCTGGATCCTGCACTATGTCGCCCATACCGGCTCGCGCGAACTGTTCCGGCTGGCGGTTCTGGCCATCGCGCTCGGCGTCGCCTTCGGTGCGGCCAAACTGTTCGGTGTCTCGCTGGCGCTGGGCGCCTTCTTCGCCGGCATGATCATGAGCGAATCCGAACTCAGCCACCGCGCGGCGGAAGAATCGCTGCCGCTGCGCGATGCCTTCTCCGTGCTGTTCTTCGTCTCGGTCGGCATGCTGTTCGACCCGTTCAGCCTGATCAGCAATGGTTGGCCGATCCTGGCGACGCTCGCCATCATCGTCATCGGCAAATCACTGGCCGCGTTCGCCATCGTTGTTGCCTTCGGCTATCCCATCGCCACGGCGCTGATAATCTCGGCAAGCCTCGCCCAGATCGGCGAGTTCTCCTTCATCCTGGCTGAACTCGGCGTCGGGCTGAAGCTGCTGCCGGAACAGGGCCGCGACCTCATTCTGGCCGGTGCGATCCTGTCGATTGTCCTCAACCCGCTGATGTTCCTGGCCATCGACTGGATGAAGCCGTGGCTGGAACGGCGCGCCGCCAGGACGGCACCACCGGTCGAGGCAAAACCGGTTGGTCCGGCGACGGAGCCGGGCCAGGTGGCCTCTGTCGCGGCAGCGGCGAAAAAGGAGGACGGGCCGCCGCCAAAGACGGCACTCACCGGCCATGCCATCCTGATCGGCTACGGCCGTGTCGGTGGCCTGGTCGGCTCGGCCCTGAAAGGCGCGGCAATGCCCTTCCTGGTCATCGAGGACGCCGACAAGACGCTGGCGAAGCTGAAAGCGGACAGCGTCGAGACCGTCGCCGGCAATGCGGCCAATGCCGAAGTGTTCGCCGCCGCCAATCCCGAGGGCGCCAGCCGGCTGATCCTTGCGATCCCCAATGCCTTCGAAGCCGGCCAGATCGTGCTCCGCGCCCGCGCCGCCAATCCCGCTATCAACGTCATCGCCCGTGCCCATTCCGATGCCGAGGTCGAACATCTCAAGGGTTTGGGCGCCGATACGGTGATCATGGGCGAGCGCGAGATTGCGCGCGGGATTGTGGAAGAAGTTCTCGGTTCCAAACCGGGGTTGAGGCGCGAAACCGCCGAGCCGTCGGTGGCCTGAGTCCCAAAGCCCAAGCTGCACTCTCGCACGCTGGCAACGTGATCGGCTCGACCACCCTTTCAAGCGAGCATCACGCCACGAATGCAGAGCCGCCATTTTGCGCGATACCGCTGAGGTATTTGGCCGGCGGCTTCCCAAGCGCCTTCTTGAACATGGTGATGAAGGCCGTAACGGAACCATAGCCGAGATCGCCCGAGACCTGCTGGACACTCTTGCCGGAAGCCAGTTCCCGAATTGCAACGATCAAGTGCAATTGCTGGCGCCAGCGCCCGAAACTCAGCCCCGTCTCCTTTGCCACAAGGCGGGCGAGGCTGCTCTCGCTGAGCGCGATGCGGTTGGCCCATTCCGCCAGTGTGCTGCGGTCGGCAGGGTCTTGCGCCAACGCTTCGGCGATCCTGTTCAAGCGTGGGTCGGACGAGATCGGCAGGTGCAATTGCTGGACAGGCATGCGTGGCAATTCGGTGAGCAGCATCTTGGTCAAGAGTTCGCCCCTCGCCCCGTCATCCTCCACCCGATCGGAAAGCTCGATGATCAATTCGCGCAGCAGGGGCGAGATTGAAAGCGTGCAGCACCGCTCCGGCAGATCGGCGGCTCCCGGCTCTATGTAGACGAAGAAAATCCGGGCGTTGGCGGTTGCGACATTGCTGTGCTCCATGCCGCCGGGGATCCACACCCCGCAATGCGGCGGCACCATCCATAGACCGCTTGGAACGCGGCATGTGACGCCGCCGCCGAGTGCGAAGACGAGTTGGCCTTTGCGGTGCCGATGGGCGGGGACTTCCGCTCTGGTGTCGGGGATGTCGACGCGCACGGCAATCGCCGGCGCGGCAGGGTCATCCACATCGAGATCGAGCCAGGGGTAGCTGAGGGGTTGTCTCATGGTTGACTGTTATTAGCGATTAAACGCCATGATAGCTAAATTCTTTAACAGCGAAAGTCGATAAGCTCCGGCTCGTACTCAGCTTGCCGTGCTTTCCACAGCAAGCTGGCACCGACAAGCCAGCAACAAGGTATGCCATGCTCGCCCTGGTCATCTCTCCCGAAAGCGCGACCGGGTTGAGGCTCGCCGACATCGCCGAGCCTCAACCGGCTTCGAACGAAGCGCTTGTCTCTGTCCACGCAACTTCGTTGAACCGGGGCGAACTGCGCCTGCTTGCCATACGCCCCGAGGGCTGGACACCCGGCCAGGACATCGCGGGGATTGTCGAACGAAGAGCAGCCGATGGTTCCGGGCCAGCCGTCGGCGCCCGGGTTGTTGCTTTGGTCGACGAGGCCGGTTGGGCCGAACGCATCGCAGTCCCAATCGACCGTCTCGCCGTCCTGCCGGATGACGTCAGTTTCGTTTCCGCAGCCACGCTTCCTGTCGCCGGTACGACGGCACTAAGGACTCTACGCCATGGCGGCGACCTCGCCGGCCAGCAGGTGTTGATCACCGGTGCAAGCGGAGCGGTCGGCCGTTTTCAGATCCAGATCGCCCGCGAGCAAGGCGCCTCGGTGACGGCAATCGCCGCGGCCCGGCACGCCGACGATCTCCGCGGCCTCGGAGCCCGGCAGGTTGTCGAAGCGATCGATCTGGCCGAGGGGCCGTTCTCGCTGATCACCGAGTCGGTCGGCGGCCAAAGCCTCGCACGCGCGATCGAACGTATCGCACCTGGCGGGACCATCGTCATGTTCGGTTCGAGCAGCGGCGAGCTGACGCCCGTCGGATTCCGCCAGTTCATTCCGGATCATGAAGGGGCAAGGCTTCAGACTTTTGCGTACTACACGTCTGGTCCAGGCATTGGCGAGGACATCGCCTCACTGCTCGCTCTGGTCGCAGCCGGCCGGCTCGAAACGCGCGTGGCCTTGACGGCGCCGTGGACAGACGTCGCTCAAGCGCTGGACGCACTGCGCCAGCGCAGCTTCAGCGGCAAGGCTGTTCTCACCATAACAGGATGAGCATCCTGTTTTGTCACACGTGCTGGCCGCCATTGATGTGGATTTCCGAGCCAGTCACATACGACGCCTGCTGCGAGCACAGGAAAAAGATGATGTCGGCGACTTCGGCCGTGGTGCCAAGGCGCCTGAGAGGAATGGTCTCGACGATCTTGTCCGTGCCCGGCGACAGGATCGCGGTATCGATTTCGCCCGGCGCAATCGCGTTGACGCGGATGCCGTGCGGACCGAAATCATGCGCCATCTCGCGCGTCAGCGAGCCGAGTGCCGCCTTCGATGTCGCGTAGGCCGTGCCGGCGAAAGGATGCACGCGGGTTCCGGCGATCGAGGTTACGTTGACGATCGAGCCCTTGGCCGCCGCCAGTTCCTTGAACAGCCCGCGCGCCAGCATGATCGGCGCGAAGAAATTAACCTGGAACACGTCGCGCCAGACATGCATCGGCGTGTCGATCGAATTCATGCGGCTGTTGCCGTCCTTGAGCTTCGGCGAAATGCCGGCATTGTTGACCAGCGCATGCAACTGGCCGCCATGCGCTTCCAGCCGGTGGCGAATTTCGGAGACGGCGATGCCGACATCCTCCTGATCGGCGAGATCGACCTTGATGTGGTCTTCCGGCCCGGCCGGCCACGGGCAGTCCTCGGCGAAAGCCTGCCTGGAGCAGGTGATGACGCGCCAGCCCTCGCGCGAAAAACGCTTGACGGTGGCGTGGCCGATGCCGCGGCTGGCGCCGGTCAGCACGATGGTCTTTCGGGTGTCGAGCTCAGTCATTTCAGGTCTCCAGCCGGCAGATGTAGCCGAACGCCGCCGAGGTGGCGAGAGGCCGAAATGTCACCATTCACCTCAAAGGAGGAACCGGGAAGCCGGCTCGCCGTTGGTCCTTGAATGCGGAAAGGGTGCGGGGTTCTGAATCAATCTATCAGGACAAAGTCATGACACAGACAGCACCCCTCGACATCGCCACCGCCTTCACCAAAGCGTGGACAGGACACGACCTCGAAAAGGCAGCATCCTATGTCGCCGACGACGTCGTTTTTGATGGGCCGATGCAACAGTCGACTGGCAAGGCCCCCTACCTCGAGGGCCTGACCAAACTTTCACAGGATGTGACCGGTGTGCGCATGATCGCGGCCTTCGGAGACGACCACCAGGCGCTGCTAATGTATGACTTGATGACAGAGTCGTCCGGCGCGCTTTCCTGCGCCAAGCACCTCACCATCAGCGACGGCAAAATTCACAGCGACAAACTGACCTTTGACAGCAAGAAGCTGGGCAGCGCCAAACCAAAGGCGAATTAGCAGGTCTACTCAGCCGCCAAGGAGGTCGAGGATCGAGGTCTGCCGCTTCTTGCGCGGGCCGCCAACGTCGCCTGGCGGCACCGGGTGCTTGATCGACGCGGTGGCGCCGTCATCCCCCGGCATGGAAAGGCCATCGGCATCGACGGTTTGGGCGGGACGAGCCGCGCGGACCGGCGCTGGCGCTTGGGCAACCGGCGCTGCTGGCCGCGCCGGTGCCTGCTGACCGACCGACGTGGACGGAACCGGCGCCGTGTTGTTCGCCGAGGGTATCTCGTCGGGGACGATTGTGTCGGCCGGCGTCGACTTCCAGGTGCCGGGCAGCGGCCGCACCGGCACACCCTCGTGGGCCGCAACCATGAACTCGTGCCAGGCCTGCGCCGGCAGTGCGCCGCCGGTGACCTTCTTCATCGGGCTGCCATCATCATTGCCGAACCACACACCGGTGGTGAGATTGGCGGTGTAGCCGACGAACCAGGCGTCGCGCGAATTCTGACTGGTGCCGGTCTTGCCGGCCGATGGCCAGGCGAAAGCCGCTTTCCGGGCAGTGCCGATCTCAACCGTGCCCGTCATCATCGAGTTCATCATGCCGACGATCTCAGGCTTGACGACGCGCGGCGCGCTGCCGCCGCCGCTGTCGTAAAGCACTTTGCCCTCGGTGGTCGTCACGCGCCGGATGAAATGGATGTCGGGCTTGTAGCCGCCATTGGCAAAGGGGACATAGGCCGATGTCAACTCCAGCGGCGTCACTTCCGAAGTGCCGAGCGCGATCGAGGTGTTGGCTGTCAGGTCGGACTGGATGCCCATGCGGTGCGCCGCCTCGACAACCGCGTTCGGCCCAACCTCCATGGTCAGCTGCGCTGCCACCGAGTTCAGAGACTTGGCCAGCGCGGTGGCCAGCGTCACCTTGCCGAAATACTTGCCGCCGTAATTGTCGGGCGTCCAGTTGCCGATCTTGATCGGCGCATCGTTGCGGATGCTGTCGGGCGTGCGGCCGGCTTCAAGAGCGGCCATATAGACGAACGGCTTGAATGCCGAGCCCGGCTGGCGACGTGCCTCCGAAGCACGGTCGAACTGACTGGTCGAATAGTCGTAGCCGCCGACCATGGCGCGCACCGCACCGGAATCGTCGATCGACACCAGGGCGCCCTGGCTGACGTTGAGTTTCTTGCCGCTGTCGTCGATCAGCCTGCGGATCGATTGCTCGGCGAGCTTCTGCAGGTTCAGGTCGACGGTGCTGTCGATGACGATATCGCCGCGTACGTCGCCGATCAGGTCGGGCAGTTCCTCCATGATGGTATCGGCGACGTAATTCTCCGAGCCGGTCCAATAGGAAGGCGCACGCGTTGCCGGCGCGCTCATCGCCGAGGTCAGTTCCTTGGCGCTGATCTTGCCCTCGTCGCGCATGGCGGCAAGCACCAGCTGCGAGCGTTCCTCGGCGGCCTTCGGATCGCGTGCCGGGGACAGCCGCGACGGCGCCTTCAGCAGGCCGGCAAGCAATGCGGCTTCCGACAGGGTGACGTCGCGCGCGCTCTTGCCGAAATAGCGGCGCGAGGCCGCTTCGACGCCATAGGCGCCGGAGCCGAAATAGACCCGGTTCAGGTACATTTCGAGGATCTGGTCCTTGGTGTGCTTGTGCTCCAGCCATAGCGCCAGCAGCACTTCCTGCACCTTGCGCTCCAGCGTGCGGTCGGGTGTCAGGAACAGGTTCTTGGCCAATTGCTGGGTCAGCGTCGAGCCACCCTGCGAGAAATGCCCGCCAAGCACATTGGTGACCATGGCGCGGGAAAGCCCGATCGGGTCGATGCCGAAATGCGAGTAGAAGCGCCGATCTTCGATGGCGATGACGGCTTCCGGGATATAGGGCGACATTTCGTGCAGGCCGACCGCCTCGCCGCCGCTCATGCCGCGATTGGCGAGCAATTGGCCATCTGCCGAGACGATCTTGATGTTGGGGGCGCGGTCGGGAATCGACCAGGTCGTCGCCGCCGGCATCTTGGCGCCGTAGTAGATGACGATGCCGGCCACGGCGATGCCGCCCCAGATGGCGAGCACGAAGCACCAGTAGAACAGCCGGCCGAGCACGCCGAACAGGCCGCGCCGGCTTCTGCCGCGCTTGACCCGCGACGATTTCCCTTTGGCCGGCTTGCGTTTTGCGGAGGCTTTGCGATTGCTCGGCACGACGCGATCCTCCTCGTTCACCGAAAGACCCGCCGAGGACCGCGCCTGCGGCGGCCCCTCGAAACTGGGTTCGATGCGACTGTCTCTGCGGTTCGCCATGCGCTGTGCTTGATGTCCCCGATGCCTATGGCGTTCGGGTTGAAGAGTAGATGCGGCGATTTAAGGGCGGGTTAAGTCGTGTTCGAATGCCGGCCTTGGGGTTGGGCAGCCAAAAAGGCCAGCGTCTGCTCTTTGCAGGTTACTGACACCACGCTGTTCGCTGTCTCGTTCAGATGGGCTCGAACTTCACATCCGGCTGGTCGGGACCGCCGGCTTGCCGCAACAGCGCGACAATGTGTTCGCCCCTGTCAACCGGCTGTCGCCTCCAGTTCGAGGCGTTCGTGACGTGCAGCCAGCCATCGACCATCATGAAAAAATCCTCGGATTGATCATGTCCGGCGCCGAAGCGAAGCGATTTGTTTTCAGCGGATCGAATCAGCGCCGGATCGATCGACCTGTAGAGCACAGGCCAGTTGCCGCCGCCGGAATCCATATGAAACTTGTAGCTCGGGGCGAAATCCAGCCGTCGCCGCAACAGGCTTCCGTCGAAAAAACAGAAGCCGGGCCACAGGAACCAGCCGCCTGGCGTCGGCGTGTCGCGCCGCACGCTGCCGTAGAGGCTTTTGCCCTCCATCCGGGCGCGGATCGAAAACGGTTCAGTCGGAAAGATGTCATGATCGATGAAGCCGAACAGCTTCGGCCCGAACCTGGGCAAGAAATTCCGCACGATCCAGTTGAGCGCTTGACCGTGCGATCTGCTGACGACCAGTCTGTTCTTCGGCAATGCGACATAGGGGACATGCTGGCGACGGCAGAGATCGCGGATTGCTTTCCTTGCCTCGCCCTTGTTGCTGTTGTCGAAAACGATGTAGCTTTCGTGCTCGGCCAGGTATCGGCGTACCAGGTGGATCTGCCATTCGATCATTTCGGGCCGGTTGAAGGCCACGGTGGCGACGACCGCATCGCGGAATACCTGCTCTTGCCCCTGCAATTCGCTGACCGGTGCGGATGTCCTCAGAAAGCGAAACACCCGCCAACGATAGCGCAGCAGCGCCTCGCGCCTTGGCGGCCTGTTCAGCCTCTCCCATTCCGCCACGGTGATTCCAGGCTGATCGACGTCTTCCGGGGCGTCAGAAGCAACCATGTCGCGCCCCCGCATAGCTTAGTTCTGCTGGATCGAAATGCCCTTGTCGTCGATCTTGAGCTCGACGCCCTTGGGTTTGGTCTGCTCGCGATAGACATAGATGCCGAGCGCGATGACCACGACGACGAGCGCGCCGATGACGAGATAGAGCGTATTCTGTTTCATGGCGCGCTCTTTGCGTTGTCGAGCCTCAGGCTCGTTTCAGAACCTTGACCAGCACCAGCAGGATGATGGCGCCGATCGTGGCATGGATGATCGCGGCGAGAGTGCCGCCGCCGATGGAAAAGCCGATCCGCGGAAACAGCCAGCCGGCGATGAACGCACCGACGATGCCCACGATGATGTTGCCGATCAGGCCGAAGCCGAAGCCGGAAACGATGAGACCGGCGAGCCAGCCGGCGATGGCACCGATGATGATGAAGACGAGCAGGCTTTCGACACCCATAGCGATTTCCTCCGAGCAAGAGGGCGACCGCGGACCGGAAAGCCCCGAATCGGCCTCGATATCAACGGCTTCAGGCTATTCGAAAGCAGCCGGCCTCACCAGCGGCGCGCTCATTGATCGTCGTCGTCGCTTGCGGCAGGGCGCCAGCTGGTCGGCTCGACCTTCTTTTGCGTGTGACTGTCGATATAGACCCACCAGCCGTCGTCGCGATATTGCGCGATGGATTCGTTGATGACGCCGTCGCTGTCCTTCCAGGTCACGGAGACCTTGGAGCCGTCTGTCGGCGCGGTCGCAATCGGCTTTCTGTCCGCCATGTCATTATCCCCAATTGCACCGACAAACTGAGCCGACAGAACGCGACGGCCTGTATCCGGTTCCAAACGGTCACCGGCCCGCGGAGCGCGCCCACGGCCCTCAGCTATGGGCGAAGATATCCTCTTCGTCCCAGCCCATCAGGTCAAGCTTGGCACGCGTCGGCAGGAAGCGGAAGCAGGCATCGGCCTCCTTGGTCCGCCCATCGCGCGCCAGCCGTCCGGCCAGCACATCGCGCAACCGGTGCAGATAGAGCACGTCGGAAGCCGCATATTCGAGCTGTTCGGGCGACAGCGTCTCGGCCGCCCAGTCCGACGATTGCTGCGCCTTGGACAGCCCGACGCCGAGAAGCTCGAAGCAGATGTCCTTGAGCCCGTGGCGGTCGGTATAGGTGCGGGTCAGCCGCGAGGCGATCTTGGTGCAGAACACCGGCTCCGGCATGACGCCGAACGCATTGTAGAGAACGGCAAGATCGAAGCGGCCGTAGTGGAACAGCTTGGTTACGCCGCGGTTCCTCAGCAGGCTGACGAGGTTCGGCGCCTTCTTCTGGCCGGGCGCGATCTGGATGACGTCGGCGCTGCCGTCGCCAGGCGAAATCTGCACCACGCACAGCCGGTCGCGATGCGGATTGAGCCCGAGCGTTTCGGTGTCGATGGCCACTGCCCCGACATTGTAGTGCGAGAGGTCGGGCAGGTCGTTTTTATGGAAACGGATATCGGCCATTATCTTCTCCGGTCGAGCCCTATAGTGTCCCCTGACCCGCAGGGGATGCTGCAGCGCTTTATCTTGTGGCCCGTCCTCGCCGCGATCGGCTGAAAAATCAACAGGAAAACAGGGGTGCCGCTGCTCAGCGCGTCAAGGCATCGAGAATCCGCGCCCAGGAGCGCTGGCCCTTGTGGAAGGAGCTGAGCTCGTATTTCTCGTTGGGCGAGTGGATGCG
This sequence comes from Mesorhizobium sp. M7A.F.Ca.US.005.03.1.1, assembly GCF_003997975.1. NCBI lineage: Bacteria > Pseudomonadati > Pseudomonadota > Alphaproteobacteria > Hyphomicrobiales > Phyllobacteriaceae > Mesorhizobium > Mesorhizobium sp. M7A.F.Ca.US.005.03.1.1. Next base: position 14,608 of record NZ_RZRO01000080.1, on the reverse strand, counting down.
GTCGTCGTCGAGGCCGAACCCGACCAGCAGCGATTCCATGCCGAGATAGGTCTGGAAATCGCCGACAACCGGAATGGAGCCGCCGCTGCCCGTCGTTACCGCCGGCTTCGGCCATTCGTCGGACAGCGCATTCTTGGCCTTGGCCAGGAAGGGCGAGTCGTAGGAAAGCTGGATTGCCGGCGAGCCGCCATGCGGATGGAATTCGACGGAACAGTCGGCCGGAATGCGCTCCTTGACGAACTTCTGGAACGCGGCCCGGATTTTTTTCGGGTCCTGCTTGTGGACGAGGCGAAACGAGACCTTCGCCGAGGCTTCGGCCGCGATCACCGTCTTGAAGCCCTTGCCGGTATAGCCGCCGATGATGCCGTTGAATTCGGCCGTCGGCCGCGCCCAGGTCAATTCCAGCACGGAGCGGCCCTTTTCGCCCGACGGGATCGACAGGCCGACCGGTCCCAGGAACGTCTCGGCAGTCTCGCCGAGCGTCTCCCATGATTTCAGGATCTGCGACGGCGTTTCCTCGACGCCATCATAGAAGCCGGGAATGGTGATGTGGCCGTCCTTGTCGTGGATATCGGCCAGCACCCTGGCCAGGATGCGGATCGGGTTGGCGGCGGCACCACCATAGAGGCCCGAATGCAGGTCGCGGTCGGCGGCCTTCACCGTGATCTCCTCACCCACCAGCCCGCGCAATCCGACGCAGATCGACGGCGTGTCGCGATCCCACATGCCGGTATCGCAGACCAGCGCGAAATCGGCCTTGAGTTCGCCGGCATTGGCCTCGAGGAACGGCTTCAGCGAAGGCGAACCGGATTCCTCCTCGCCCTCGAACAGGATGGTGATGCGGCAAGGCAGATTGCCATGCACCTGTTTCCAGGCGCGGCAAGCCTCGACGAAGGTCATCAACTGGCCCTTGTCGTCGGCCGACCCCCGACCGACGATCACCTTGTGGTCCGGCCCGACCTCCTTGACAGCAGGCGCGAACGGATCGCTTTCCCACAATTCGATCGGGTCGACCGGCTGAACGTCATAATGGCCGTAAAACAGCACATGCGGCGAACCGGCCGGGCCGTCATGGTGCGCAACCACCATCGGGTGGCCGGGCGTGTCGCGAACGCTGGCGTCGAAGCCGATCAGCTCGAGTTCGGCCACCAGCCATTCCGCCGCCTTGCGGCAGTCGGCGGCATAGGCTGGATCGGTGGAGATGGACTTGATCCTGAGCAAGCCGAACAGGCGCTCGAGGCTCTGGTCGAGATTCTTGTCGAGACGGTCGAGGACGGGGGAAACTGCGGACATATGTGAAGCCTTTCGATTCAGAACCGGAACCGTAAAGGCATGACGGGAAAACGAAAAGCCCGCGATCATTGGACCACGGGCTGCAAACGTCTCTGCGAGGCAAAAAAAGACCGCCGTGGTGGAGGGGGAACCACGGCGGCCTTCTACTCGAAACGATGCGGCAGCCCGGAGAGGGGGGATAGGCTGCCGCAGGTGTCCGGGATAGGCGGGGGACGGGCCTTGCTCCGGACTCGGCGAAAACTGCCGATGACGTGTATTTGGGTCTCTGAACGTGGCGATTCAAGGGCACGAAAATTACAGTTTTGTAACATGGCCGTGAGCAGGGTGACGGCGATCTGTCAGGGTGTTGCCGGAACCGATAGTCGAGGCTGCCTTTGGCATGGACCAAGCCGCCGCGCCGCGCTATCCCTGCCGGCATGAAAAAAGGCGATCATCTCTTCCTTGTCGACGGCTCCGGCTACATCTTCCGTGCCTATCACGCGCTGCCGCCGCTGACCCGCAAATCCGACGGCCTGCCGGTCGGCGCCGTTTCCGGCTTCTGCAACATGCTGTGGAAGCTGATGCTCGACGCCCGCAATACCGATGTAGGCATCGTGCCGACGCATTTCGCCGTCATTTTCGACTATTCGTCAAAAACCTTCCGCAACGACCTCTACCCCGAATACAAGGCCAACCGCTCGGCACCGCCGGAAGATTTGATCCCGCAATTCGGCCTGATCCGCCAGGCGACCAGGGCGTTCAACCTGCCCTGCGTCGAGATCGAAGGCTACGAGGCTGACGATCTGATCGCCACCTATGCGAGGCTCGCCTGCGAAGCCGGCGGCGATACCACCATCATCTCCTCCGATAAGGATTTGATGCAACTGGTTGGCGATACGGTCGCCATGTACGACCCGATGAAGGACCGCCAGATCGGCATTCCGGAGGTCATCGAGAAATGGGGCGTGCCGCCGGAGAAGATGGTCGACCTGCAGGCGCTGACCGGCGATTCGGTCGACAATGTGCCTGGTGTGCCCGGCATCGGGCCGAAGACGGCGGCGCAACTGCTCGAACAGTTCGGTGACCTAGACACGCTGCTGGCCCGGGCCGGCGAGATCAAACAGGACAAGCGCCGGGAATCGATCATCGCCAACGCCGACAAGGCGCGCATTTCTCGTCAGCTGGTGACGCTGATGAACGATGTGCCGGTGACCGAGGGTCTGGAGGATTTCGTCCTGCACGCGCCCGACGGCCCGAAGCTGATCGGTTTCCTCAAGACCATGGAATTCACCTCGCTGACCCGCCGTGTCGCGGAAGCGACCAGCACCGAGGCCGGCGACGTCCAGGCCGTCGCGGTCACCGTCGAACGCGCCGATCATGCCCATGGCCCAGACGTTGGCGCCGGTTTGCCGCCGGTTGCCCGAAACGCGCCTGGCACTGAACCGGACGAAGCCGGCGGGACGGCGGAGACGTCAAAACAAGGCGATACCCCCTCCCTGCTCGCGGCACTAAGGCTGGAGCGCGCGGCCACCGGCAAGATCGACATTTCGGCCTATCACTGCATCCGCGATATCTCGACCCTGAAAGCCTGGGTCGCCGAGGCACGGGAGGCTGGCATCGCCGCCTTCGACGTCAGGGCGACATCCGCCGATCCGATGCAGGCGGAACTGATCGGCATGGCCATCGCCACGGCTCCCGGACGCGCCGCCTACATTCCCTTCGCCCATATGAGCGGCAATGGCGACCTGCTCGGTGGTGGCGCGCTCGAAAACCAGATTCCGCTGCGCGAGGCGCTGGCGGTGCTGAAACCGCTGCTCGAAGACAGATCGGTTCTCAAGATCGCGCAGAACCTGAAATACGATCTTGTCATCATGAGCCGCTACGGCGTCGATGTCGCACCGTTCGACGACACGATGCTGATCTCCTACGTGCTCGATGCCGGTACGCCCCATGGTCACGGCATGGATGCGCTTGCCGAAAAGTGGCTCGGTCATACCCCTCTTCAGCTCAAGGACGTGACCGGCTCGGGCAAAAGCTCGGTCGGTTTCGATCAGGTCGACATCGACAAGGCGACGGCTCATGCCGCCGAAGACGCCGATGTGACGCTGCGGCTCTGGCTGGTGCTGAAACCGCGGCTTGCCGCCAAGGGCCTGGTGTCTGTCTATGAGCGGCTGGAGCGGCCGCTGGTGCCGGTGCTGGCGCGCATGGAACAGCGCGGCATCTCGGTCGACAGGCAGATCCTATCGCGGCTCTCCGGCGAATTGGCGCAGGGCGCCGCTCGCCTCGAAGAGGAAATCTACCAGCTCATCGGCGAACGCATCAACATCGGTTCGCCAAAGCAGCTCGGCGACATCCTGTTCGGGCGCATGGGCCTGCCCGGCGGTTCCAAGACCAAGACCGGCCAGTGGTCGACGTCGGCGCAGCTTCTCGAAGATCTCGCCGCCGAAGGTCACGAACTGCCGCGCAAGATCGTCGACTGGCGCCAGCTGACCAAGCTGAAATCGACCTATACCGATGCGCTGCCCGGCTTCATCCATCCCGACACCAAGCGCGTCCACACCTCCTACGCATTGGCCGCGACGACGACGGGACGCCTGTCGTCCTCCGACCCGAACCTGCAGAACATTCCGGTGCGCACCGCCGAAGGCCGCAAGATCAGGACCGCCTTCATCACCGACAAGAGCCATCGGCTGGTCTCGGCCGACTACAGCCAGATCGAATTGCGGGTGCTCGCCCATGTCGCCGAGATCCCGCAACTGCGGCAGGCTTTCGCCGACGGCGCCGACATCCACGCCATCACCGCGTCGGAGATGTTCAACGTGCCGGTCGAAGGCATGCCCTCGGAGGTTCGCCGCCGCGACAAGGCGATCAATTTCGGCATCATCTACGGCATTTCGGCCTTCGGTCTCGCCAACCAGTTGTCGATCCCGCGCGAGGAAGCCGGCAACTACATCAAGAAATATTTCGAGCGCTTCCCCGGCATCCGCGATTACATCGAGGAGACCAAGGCTTATGCCCGCGAGCATGGCTTTGTCGAAACGATCTTCGGCCGCCGCATCCATTACCCCGACATCCGCTCCTCGAACCCGTCCCTGCGCGCTTTCAACGAGCGAGCCTCGATCAACGCCCGCCTGCAAGGCACCGCCGCCGACATCATCCGCCGTGCCATGATCCGCATGGAGGAGGCGCTGGAAAGAGCAGGGCTTTCGGCACGCATGCTGCTGCAGGTGCATGACGAACTGATCTTCGAGACCGTCGAGGCGGAAGTCGAGGCGACGATCCCGGTCGTGCGTCATGTCATGGAAAACGCGGCGATGCCGGCGGTCTCGATGTCGGTGCCGCTGCATGTCGACGCGCGCGCCGCCAACAATTGGGACGAGGCGCATTAGCACCAACGCAAGGTGTGTTGAGATTCAGATCAGGCCGAGTCGAAAATGGTGGATTCCGGGAGCCGGAGCGGAGCGTACTTTTCGTACGTGAGCACCGGAAGCGCAGGAAGCCGCCATTTGCAGGCCGGCATCATCTGAATATCAACTCACCTCAAGCCGCCTCAGCCAAACACTTGGCACATGTCCCGCGAAACTCGATCACCGCCTTCTTGGCGGCGAAGCCGGTGGAGCGCACCCATTCGTCCAAGCTGTGGCCGACATCGTGGTCGGACATCTCGGTGACCTGCCCGCATGTGTCGCAAATGGCGAAGGCAGTCATCGAATGGCTGTGGTCATGCGGCTCGGCGCAGGCGACGAAGGAATTGATGCTTTCAAGCCGATGCACGAAACCTGACTTCACCAGCGTGTCGAGCGCGCGATAGACCTGAAGCGGTGCGCGAAAACCGCGCTCGCGCAATTGGTCGAGCAAGGTGTAGGCACTGAGCGGTCCGCTGGCGGTCTCGAGTTTCTCGAGCACGCACAGCTGGTTTTTCGTCAGCACATCCCTTGCCGCCATGATCCTGTTTCCAACTCGCCTTGCGTCGCTTGCGCCGCGCACAAACGATCCATGTCCCCCCAGATAGCGACGAACAGGCATTTTTGCTACTGTTTCCAGCATTCTGCCCGCAAGGCGGCCGAGAACATCGATCGGAGCGGGGCAACAGGCAGGTTGCCCGCCGTTTTTCGCTTTGCCGGCTTATCGAGCGGACCTATTTCCTCGGCGGGCCTTTGCGCTCGGCAGAAGCCGCCCACAGATTGATGTCGGATTCGCGCGCGTAGGTGTCGATCTCGGCGAGTTCGGCATCGCTGAAGTCGAGCGCCTTGAGCGCGCCGACGCAGTCCTCGACCTGCTCCGGCCGGCTGGCGCCGATCAGTGCCGAGGTCACCCTCCCCTTGCGCAGCACCCAGGCCAGCGCCATCTGCGCCAGCGTCTGTCCGCGCCTGCCGGCGATGGCGTCGAGCGCCTTGATGTTGGCGATGGTCTTGTCGTTGATGAAGGCTGTCTTCAGCGACTTGCCCTGCGACGCACGGCTGCCGTCCGGAATGCCGCCGAGATACTTGTCCGTCAGCATGCCTTGCGCCAGCGGCGAGAACACGATGGAGCCAACGCCGAGCCCTTCGAGCGTGTCGAGCAAGCCGTCTTCCTCCACCCAGCGGTTCAGCATCGAATAGCTCGGCTGGTGGATGACGCAAGGCGTGCCAAGCTGCTTCAAGATATCGGCCGCCTCGCGCGTGCGCTGCGAATTGTAGGACGAGATGCCGGCATAGAGCGCCTTGCCCGAGCGCACGGCATGGTCGAGCGCACCCATCGTTTCTTCCAGCGGCGTGTCGGGATCGAAACGGTGCGAATAGAAGATATCGACATAGTCGAGCCCCATCCGCTTGAGGCTCTGGTCGAGGCTGGCCAGAATGTATTTGCGCCCACCCCATTCGCCGTAGGGCCCGGCCCACATCTGGTAGCCGGCCTTGGTCGAGATGATCAATTCGTCGCGGTAGGCAGCGAAGTCGGTGCGCAGGATCTCACCGAAGGCGGTTTCGGCAGAACCGGGCGGCGGACCGTAATTGTTGGCGAGGTCGAAATGCGTGATGCCGAGGTCGAAGGCCTTGCGCGCGATCGCCTGCTTGGTCTTATGCGGCGTGTCGTTGCCGAAATTGTGCCACAGGCCCAGCGAGATCGCCGGCAGCTTCAGGCCGGAGCGGCCACAGCGGTTGTAGACCATTTTCTCGTAACGGTTTTCGGCGGGCGTGTAGGGCATCGGAAAATCCTCGAATGGAAACGAGCCGGTCGGCTGCATTCGTCACAACGCGGCGAGTTGGCTCTGCCCCCCACCCTTACCCTCTCTCCGTCGAAACGGGGAGAGGGTTGAGGTGTGCTGCCCTATTTCTTCTTCGCCAAAAGCGCCTTGGCTTCCTTGACGCCAAGTGCGGCCGGCCGTTCGCAGGTGGTCTGCATGGCGACGAACTTGCCGGTTTCGCCGGAACGCAGCAGGCCGGTCATCACGTCGACGGCGTGCAGCGCCAGCTCCATCGAACAGCGGTGCGGCCGGCCTTCCGCGATCGCCACCGCCATATCGGCAAGGCCTGACGTGCGGTAGTTGGCCATCATGCCTTGCGAATGCATCTCGTTGGGCACGCCGAACGGATGCGGCCAGTTCGGCAGCTTCTTGACCGGTTTGGCCGCGACGGTGAAGCGAACGTCACCACCGAAGAAGTTCGGGTCCGGCACAAACACCGTACCCGCCTCGCCATAAAGCTCCATCGGCGCGTGGCCGTGGGCCCAGACGTCCCAGCTGGTGTTGAGCGTGATAACGGCGCCGTTCTCGAACTCCAGCAGGCCATGGATGGTCGTCGGTGTGTTGACCGGTATCTTTTCACCCGCGCGCGGCTTTGAACTGATCGTGCGCTCCTTGGCTGGCGTCGTGGCGAAGGCCGCGACCTGCTTCACCGGCCCGATCAGCTGGATCAGATTGGTGATGTAATATGGTCCGATGTCGAGCACCGGCCCCGCGCCTGGCTGGAAAAAGAAATCCGGATTGGGGTGCCAGTGCTCCATGCCGTGACCCATGACATGGCAGGTACCGCTCGTGACCTTGCCAAGCTTGCCGGTGTCGATCAGGTTGCGTACCAGCTGGTGCGCGCCGCCGAGGAAAGTGTCTGGCGCCGAGCCGATGCGCAGACCCTTTTTCTCCGCCCGCTTCTTAAGGTCGAGCCCTTCCTTGACCGACAGCACGAACGGCTTTTCCGAATAGACGTGCTTGCCGGCGTCGAGGATCTGCTTTGACACCTCATAGTGCACCGCCGGGATGGTCAGATTGACGATGATGTCGATGTCGTCGGCCTTGAGCAGGTCTTCGACGGTTTCGGCGCGCAGCTTGAACTCCTTCGCCCGCGCCTTGGCCGCCTCCATGTTGATGTCGGCGCAGGCACGCATCTCGATGCCGCGGAACAGCGGCGCCAGCGAAAAATACGCCTTCGAGATGTTGCCGCAGCCGATCACGCCGATGCCAAGTTTCTTTGCCATGCTGATTGCTCCTAATAGGTTTTGGCGGCTGCGATGGAGCGGCGGGCGAAACGCTCGATGTCGTTGGGGTTGTCCTGTTCCATGACGTAGTATTGGGCAGCACTCCTGGCACGCAACACCTTGATCAGGCCGGCCCAGTCGATGGTGCCATGGCCGACATCCGACCAGCCATCCTCATCCAGCCCCTCGCCGGGCTTGGCCATGTCCTTGACGTGGACGGCGCTGATGCGCTTGCCGTGTTTCTCGATCCACGGCAGCGGATCATCGCCGCCGCGCACCACCCAGGCAACGTCCATCTCCCAGCTGACATCGGGCGCGGATGACAGGATGTGGTCCTGCGGCACCGATCCGTCGGCAAGTTTCTTGAACTCGAAATCATGATTGTGCCAGGCAAAGCCGTAGCCGGCCTTTTTCGCGGCATCACCGACCTTGGCCAGGCGTTCGCCGAAACCACGCCAGCCGGCCACGTCGGATGGCCGCTGGTCGGGCATCAGGAAAGGGCAGATGAGCAGCGTGATACCGAGTGCGTCGGCGGTTTTGCGCACGCCGTCAAAATCGTTCTCGAGCGCGTCGATCGAGAAATGCCCAGTCGGCATGGCAAGCCCGTTCCTGTCGAGCTCGGCACGGAATGCCTTGGGATCATCATAGACGCCGCCGAAACCTTCGACCTGGGCGTAGCCGAGCTTGCCGAGCATGGCGAGCACACCGTCCCAGGGTTGGAAATTGCGGGCGCTGTAAAGTTGGAATGACCAATTCATCGTCTCTGTCCGTTTTGCTTGGGGATCGTCGTTGGAAGGTTGGTTCTCGGAAGCTAGATGCGTGTGCCGGTTGCGGTGTCGAAAAGCGAGGCGCGCATCGGATCGAATCCAAGCGTCACCGCCTCGTCGTTCTTGGGCGTGCGTTCCGAGGTCACTCGGACGCTGAAATTCTGCTGGGCAAGCTTCAGCCAGACCAGCGTGTCGGAGCCCATGGGTTCGACCACCTCGACATTGGCGGCCATCGAGAACGGCCAGCCGGTGCCGCTGTTCAGGCTGACATGCTCGGGCCTGATACCGAATGTGACGGGGCCGGGAGCCGGAGGCTTGGCAAAGTCGTAAGTGCCGAGCGGGATCTTGATATCCCCGGCCGCGAACCGCCAGCCGCCGTCGGCGTCTTCCAGGTGGCCATCGACGAAGTTCATTGCGGGCGAACCGAGAAAGCCGGCGACGAAACGGTTGACCGGACGGTTGTAGATGGTCTGCGGCGCATCGAGCTGCTGGATGACGCCGCCCTTCATCACCGCGATGCGGTCGGCCAGCGTCATCGCCTCGATCTGGTCGTGGGTGACGTAGATCATGGTGTTCTGCAGCTTGCGATGCAGCAGTTTGATCTCGACGCGCAGTTCGGCGCGCAGCTTGGCATCGAGATTGGACAGCGGCTCGTCGAACAGGAACACGTCGACATCGCGCACCAGCGCCCGTCCGATGGCGACGCGCTGGCGCTGGCCGCCGGAAAGTGCGGCCGGCTTACGCTGCAGCAGCGGCTCGATCTGCAGGATTTCAGCCGCCCGCGCGATCCGCTTGGCGATCTCTTCTTTTGGCGTGCCGGCGACACGCAGCCCGAAGGACAGGTTCTTCTCCACCGTCATTTGCGGATAGAGCGCATAGGACTGGAACACCATGCCGATGCCGCGGTCCTTGGGCTCTTCCCAGGTGACGTTCTTGCCCTTGATGAAGATGCGGCCTTCGGAAACGTCGAGCAGGCCGGCAATGCAATTGAGCAAGGTCGACTTGCCGCAGCCGGACGGCCCGAGCAGCACGATGAACTCGCCATCGGCGACATCCAGATTGAGCGTCTCCAGGACGGTCACCGCGCCGAAATTCAGCGACAGGTCCTGGATCGAAACGCTGGTATCGTTGGCTGCCGTCATCGCCATCACCCCTTCACCGCGCCGGCGGCGATGCCGCGTACGAAAAGCTTGCCGGAGATGAAGTAGACGATGAGCGGCACAAGCCCGGTCAGGATGGTTGCGGCCATATTGACGTTGTACTCCTTCACGCCTTGCACCGAATTGACGATGTTGTTGAGCTGCACCGTCATCGGATAGGTGTCGGGGCGGGTGTAGACGACGCCGAACAGGAAGTCGTTCCAGATGCCGGTCACCTGCAGGATGATGGCAACGACGAAGATCGGCAGCGACATCGGCAGCATGATGCGCAGGAAGATGCCCCAGAAGCCGGCACCGTCGACACGTGCCGCCCGGAACAGCTCCTCCGGCATCGAGGAGAAATAATTGCGGAACAGCAGCGTCAGGATCGGCATGCCGAAAATGGAATGGACGATCACCAGCCCGCTGAGGCTGCCATAGAGGCCGATCTCGCGCAGGATGATGACGATCGGATAGATCATCACCTGGTAGGGAATGAAGGCGCCGACGATCAGGATGATGAAGAACGTATCGGCGCCCTTGAAGCGCCAATTGGCCAGTGCATAACCGTTCACCGAGGCGATGGCGATCGACAGCAGCACTGACGGCACGGTGATGCGCACCGAATTCCAGAAGCCGCGCGAAAGTCCGTCGCAGTTAAGGCCGGTGCAGGCAGTCGACCACGCCTTGACCCACGGTTCGAAAGTGATCTCGAGCGGCGGTGAGAAGATGTTGCCGAGCCGGATCTCCGGCATGCCCTTGAGCGAGGTGACGACCATGACGTAGAGCGGCAAGAGGTAGTAGACCGCCATGACGAACAATGTGCCGTATAGGAAGACGTTGCGGCGCGAAATCACGCGGCGCGGCTTCGGGCCGTAGGGATCGGTGATGCCCTGGCGCGCGCCGGCGGCGGTGCTCGCTTGAGCGGTGATGTCTGCCATGCTCATTTGCGCCGCCCGAACTCGAGATAGGCCCAGGGCACGATGACGATCACCACCGAGAGCAGCATCATGGTCGAGGCAGCAAAGCCCTGGCCGAGGTTCTGGGCGAAGAACATATAGTCGTAGACGTATTTGGCCGGCACTTCGGAGGCGATGCCCGGGCCGCCGCTGGTCTGGGCCACGACGAGGTCATAGACCTTGACGATGCCGGCAGCGATGATGACGAGCGTGGTGATGAAGACCGGCCGCATCATCGGGATGACGATGAACAGATAGGTCTTCCACATCGGGATCCCATCCACCCGCGCCGCCTTCCAGATGTCCTCGTCAATGCCGCGCAGGCCGGCCAGCATCAGGCACATGATGAGCCCTGTGCCTTGCCACAGCGCCGCGATCGATATGCCGTAGATGACGATGCTGGAATTGTAGAGCGGGTCGAAGCTGAAGCTCGTCCAGCCTAAGTCACGGACCACATGCTGGATGCCGAAATCCGGATTGAGCAGCCACTGCCAGACCAGGCCGGTGACGATGAAGGAGAGCGCGAAAGGATAGAGGAAGATGGTGCGCAACGTGTCCTCGAAGCGGATCTTCTGATCGAGCAGTGCTGCAAGCAGGAAGCCGATGACCAGCGAGAACACCAGCGAGATCGCGCCGTAGATCAGCAGGTTTTCGATCGAGATCAGCCAGCGCGGCGTCGCCCACAACCGGTAGTATTGGTCGAGCCCGACGAAATTCAGCCGCGGCAAGAGCTTCGAATTGGTGAAGGAATAGAGCACCGTCCAAACGGTGCCGCCGACGAAAACCACCATGGCGGTGAGGATCATCGGGATCGAGGCGACCTTCGCATTGAGGTTGCGGAACAGAAGGTTGGGGCGTTCGCTCTTGCTCATCTCGTCAGCCGGCTGGGTAAGGGCGGTGCATTCCCGGCCCTGCATTCGCAAGGCCGGGAGCGAGGTGGGTTGCCGCCAGCGTCAGTCCGCCGAAGCGATGAGGTCGGCGAAGCGCTTCTGTGCGTCTTCGACGGTCAATTCCGGCTTGGCGAAGAATTCGGCGAAAAGGTCTTCCTTCTGCTTCTGGGTGTCCTGTGAAAGCAGTTGGTCCGTCCATGGAATGACGGCGCCCTTGGCGAGGATGGCGAGGCCTTTCTTCATGCAGTCGTTCGCCGCGTTGAGATCGACGTCGCCGCGCACCGGCAGGGAACCCTTCTTCAGATTGAAGGCAACCTGCGTCTTGGGATCGAGCAGCGTCTCGGCCAGCACCTCCTGCGCCTTGCTCTTGTCGGCATCCTTGAGCAGCGGGAAGTAGAAGGCGTCGCCGCCCGTGGCTATGACCTCGTTCAGCCCAAGGCCCGGCAGGCAGGTATAATCTTTGCCGGCGGTCTTGCCGGCAACCTGGAACTCGCCCTGTGCCCAGTCGCCCATGATCTGGCCACCCGCCTTGCCGGTGATGACCAGGTTGGTCGCCTGGTTCCAGTCCTGCACATTGGTGTTCTTCGCCATCTTGCGGGCATCGTCCGCGGCCTTGAAGACCTTGGCGACTTCGGGCCCGGCGGCAAACTTGGCATCCTTGTCCTTGTAGACCTTGAGGAACGTGTCCGTGCCGCCCACAGCCGCAAGCAGCACGTCGAAGGCACCGGAGGATTGCCAGGCTTGCCCGCCGACGGCGAGCGGGATGATGCCGGCCTTCTCCAGTGCCGGCGCTGCCGCCACGAATTCATTCCAGTCCTTCGGCAACGGCACGCCGGCCTTCGCGAAGGCTTCGTTGGACAGCCACAGCCACTGCCAGGAATGGATGTTGACGGGCACGCAATAGATCTTGCCGTCGATGGTGCAGCCGTCGAGCAGGCTCTTCGGCCGCACGACATCAGTCCACTTGCCCTTGGTGGCGACGTCGGTGAGGTCGCGCATCAGGCCGGCCTGCACCAGCTCTTCCGCCTGCCGGCCATGGTTGAACTGCGTGGCGCCCATCGGATCGCCACCGGTGATGCGGCTGATCATGATCGGCCGCGCCGTGCCGCCGGAGCCGGCAATGGCGCCGTCCACCCAGTGGTTGCCGGTCGCATCGAATGCCTTGGCAAGTTCCGCAACCGCCGCGGCCTCGCCGCCTGAAGTCCACCAATGGGTGACTTCCAGGTCCGTCGCGGCCGCCTGGCCGGCAAATTGCAGTGCAGCCGTCGCCGCCAGGGCAGCGGTCAAAAATCTGTATCGCATTTCGGCTCCTCCCAGAATCTGAAACGTTACAGATTTTCGATACGGCAATTGCGCGGGCTGTGCAACCCATCAACGAAGCGCCCTCGATATTTTTTCGGGCCGCGAACAAATCCGCCTGAATGATCGCGCTTCTCATGCACTGCAGCATGGTTTGCTGCGGCGCAAACACCGAAATGCCGCCTGATACGGGCAAAAGGCGGCGGCAGGGGCGATTTCTCCTGGAATCCCAATGCGTTTCGCAAAAAGAACCATCCACCTCGTGACGAGGACATACATCTCGATACTGGCAATCTGTAACGTTTCAGTATATTGACGCTTTGCCGGGGCTGGGACGCATATCGTATCGCTATGGCGGCGATTGCCGACATGGCCCGCGGCTGCTATGCGCCTGACGGGCGGGACGAATGGACAGACAGCGTACGGACAAGAACGGGGAGAACTCGGCACAGGGACGGCCGACGTTGAAGACGCTTGCCTTCATGACCGGGCTCGGCGTCACCACCGTGTCACGCGCCTTGAAGGATGCCCCGGAAATCGGCGCCGAAACCAGGCGCCGCGTCCAACTCGTCGCCAAGCAGATCGGCTACCGGCCGAACCGCGCCGGCGTGCGTCTGCGCACCGGCAGGACCAATGTCATCAGCCTCGTGCTCAACACCGACCGCGAGATCATGAGCTTCGTCTCGGACATCATCTACGGTGTTTCGGAAGTGCTCGCCGAAACGCCCTATCACCTGATCGTCACGCCTTATTCCCGCTCGCAGGATCCGATGGAGCCGATCCGCTATCTCGTCGAGACCGGCTCGGCCGATGGCGTCATCATCTCGCGCACCCAACCGAACGATCCACGCGCCCGCTACATGCTCGAGCACGGCATGCCCTTTGCCACGCATGGCCGCACCGACATGGGCCTGGTCCACCCCTACCATGACTTCGACAACCATGTATTCGCGATGGAAGCCGTGCGCCGCCTGGCGAGCATGGGCAGGCGCAAGCTGGCGCTTCTGTCGCCGCCACCCGGGCTGACCTATTATGGCCACACGCTGAACGGCTTTGCCGATGCGCTGAGCGAGGTCGGCGCCAGCGAAATTCCGTTCAACACCGTTTCCATCGATCACACGATCGAGCAGATCAGGACCAGGACCGCGCAGGTGATGCGCCGCGAGAACAGGCCGGACGGCTTCGTCAGCAGCGCTGCCGCCGCGACACTGGCTATCGTCGCCGGCATTGAAGATGCCGGCCTCAAGCTTGGCCGCGACGTCGATGTCGTGTCCAAGCAGTCGTCGGACCTGTTGCACCTGTTCCGGCCGGAATTGCTCGTCGTCAACGAGAACTTCCGCCTGGCCGGCTCCGATCTCGCCCGCTCCGTGCTCGGCTGGATCGGCGGCGCCGCACCCGGATCGTTGCAGCGCCTGGTCGCCACCAGCGAGGTTCAGGCGTTCAGCCCGCCGGTTTCCGTTTAGGCTCTTGGGCCGGCTTGTCAGCCAGCCGCACCGCTTCCCCACGGCCCATGGAACGCGCCTTTGTCGTCGATACGCTCGAAGCCGTGCGCGCCGAAGAAGTCGCGTTGCGCCTGGATCAGGTTCGAGGTGCCGCGGCCCTGGCGATAGCTGTCGAAATAGGCAAGTGCGGAAGACAGCGCCGGAACCGGCGAGCCGGCCTCCGAAGCCCTCGCCACGATGCGGCGCAGCGACGGATGCGCTCCCTGCATCAGCGAGATGAAGGCCGGCGCCATCAGAAGGTTGGTCGAGGCGCCGCCCTTGCTGAAGGCTTCCGCCATGGTGTCGAGCATCTGCGAGCGGATGATGCAGCCGGCGCGCCAGATCCTGGCG
>NZ_RZRO01000007.1:0-116870 GCF_003997975.1 Mesorhizobium sp. M7A.F.Ca.US.005.03.1.1 | reverse complement strand
GCGGGAAGCCCCGGCGTCGTCGCTATCGACGGCAAGATGTTCGACCGCCCGCACCTGCGGCTGGCCGAGCGGCTTCTGGCGCGGGCAAAGGCGGCAGGTGTTTCCGCCTGAGCGCCTGCTACCAAACCAATGGAATCAGGCGGTAACGGACCTGGGCCACATAGTCGTCATAGCCGCGCAGACCGGCGCGAAGCGTTTTCTCTTCGATGAAGGTGCGGATGGCCAAGAGAACGACGAGCACGAGCACCGACGCCAGCCCCCACCAGGAACCAAGCAGAAGTGCCGTGCCGGCGAAGAAGAGGATGGCGCCGGCATACATCGGATGGCGGACGTAGCTGTAAGGCCCGGTGGAGATCACACGTTGTCCGCGTTCGTCCTGGATCTTGACCACGGGCGCCGCAAAACTGTTCTCCAGCATCGTCAGATAGCAGATCCAGATTCCGAGCAGCAGGACCAGTGCGCCGACCACCTGCACCCAGACGGGAACCGCCGACCAGCCGAAACGAACGTCGAATCCCATGAATATCTGAGAACCAAAGATGGCGAGCAGAAGTATGGACAGCAGCACCTTGTCGGCCGCGGCCTGATTCTTCTGGATGGGAGAGCTCAGCCGCTCATTCATCAGACCGGGATCGCGCCTCGCCAGCGCCACGCCCAAGGTGAGACTGAGGCCCACCATCCCCACCAGATAGACCCAGGCCCCCGGCCAATGCAGCGTGCCGGCCGACAGGAAGAGCAAGGCGCCCATGACGCCGAACCAGACGAATGTCTGAAGAACCAATTTCGCGATCATGATCGACCTGCCTTGATATCCGCTGATGATTGGTATTTTAGACCATTGGTCTACCATACAGACCACTGGTCTATAGTTCAAGCGAACCTTCGACCCGAGGCTCCGAACTCCCGCTTAACAAAAGGCTTGCAGCAGTCGGTTGTGTTGGCCGCTTTTGCCGGGCAGCCTCCGTGATAGGAATTTTTTCTTGACTCGGTGATCTCAGCTATGGTACATTTTTGCCCATGGTGCTGATTTGCGCCAGTGGCCCGCCGCACAGGCGGGTTTTTCGTTTGATGCTCCGTCAGCCAACGCGCAAGCGGAGGCTCCGAAGGGACCCGTTAACCCGAAATTCGTTGCCCTGGCTGCCGACGTCGGGACTGGACGGGAGCAGCCATCACGTGCAGAAAGTTCGTCATGCCCCGTGTCATCAAGCATCCAGAACTCAGGCGAGAAGAACTTCTGGACCATGCCCAGGCCCTGTTCCTGACCCAGGGCTATGACAAAGCGAGCCTCAATGACGTGATTGCGTCCGCCGGCATCTCGAAGGGTGCTTTCTATCATTACTTCCCCTCCAAGGAGGCTCTCCTGGAGGCATTGGCCGATCGCTTTGCAAGACAGGCACTGGCTGGGGTCCAGGACATACTCCACGATCCCGGCCTCGACCCGCTTGGCCGCCTGAATGGCCTGCTCAGCCAGTCGCGGCGGGCCAAGATCGAAACCGCGCCGGAAGCTTGGGCTCTTTTCGAGACGATGTTCCGGCCTGAGAATCTGGTGCTTTTCCACCGTATCAATCTGGCCGCCAGCGCGTCGTTTTCACCGCTGCTGGTCAAGGTCATCAGGCAAGGAATCGAAGACGGCACTTTCAGGACCTTCGATCCGGAAGGTGTCGCCGACATCGTCATGCAATTCGGCATGGCCACGCGTGATGTCGTGGCCAAGGCCATTGCCGGCGGCAGCGACGCCGACATGGAGGCCGCGATCGAAGTCCTGGAGAAACGCGTCAGGCTCTACGAAATCGCCCTCGACCGCATACTGGGCCTGCCCGATGGAAGCATTCGGATCGGCGAGCCCGGCTATGTGCGCACCGTCATGACCGCCAGGCGGCGAACGAGTGCCGGCAAGGCGCGGTAACTGGCCGAGCCTTGGTATCTAGTCCTTGTCCCAGCGTGGCCGGCGCATCGAAAACACCTCGTCGACGCTGGCATAGTCCATATAGCCGAGACGAGCGACATTGCCGGCCTTGGTGATGTCGAACAGGCCGTCCGTCAGGAAGGCGTCGTCGATATGCACGCCGACCACTTCACCGGCGACGATGACGGCACTTGTCGGCGACCCGTCCAGGGCCTTTGGCCGAAAAACTTGAGTCACCCGGCATTCGAGCGCGGCCGGCGCTGCCGCCACGCGCGGCGGGGCGACCAGCCGCGACGGCGCCATGGCAAGATCGGCATAGACGAACTCATTGACACCGCGCGGAGCATTGACCGACGTGCGGTTCATCTTCTCCGCGAGATCGCGGCTGACCAGATTGGCGACGAACTCGCCGGTTTCCTGGGCGAAGGAGGCGCTGTCCTTCTCGCCTTCGGAGGAGAACCAGACGATGAAAGGCCGCGTCGAAACGGCATTGAAGAAGGAATATGGCGCGAGGTTGATCTCACCAGCCCTGTTCAGTGTCGAAATCCAGCCGATCGGACGCGGCGCCACGATCGCCTTCGAAGGGTCGTGCGGCAGGCCGTGGCCCTTTGACGGCTCGTAGAACATTCAGCCGACCCACGGCCCCGAATAGTCACTGTACAGCTTTGCCGGATCGGGCCGGGGCCGCTCCGGCGCCGGGCCGGCATAGGAGCCGATATGGATGAAGCCGATGACCCGCTCCTGCGGCGCCAGCCCCAGCAGTGCCCTGCCCTCCGGCACATCCGAATACCAGTTGCTGATCATGTTGGTGCCAAAGCCCAGCGCGTTGGCTGATATCATCAGGTTCATCGCCGCCATGCCGCCCGACAGGAACATTTCCCATTGCGGGATTTTTGGATTCTCCCTGGGGACAGATACGACGCCGATCACCAGCGGTGCGCGCGAGAACCGCGCCAGTTCCTGATTGCGGCGGCCCTCCGTCAATGGGCCCTCCCGCTGCTCGGCAAGTGCTGCCAGTTGCCTGCCGATCTCGACGCGGGCGTCGCCACGGTAGAGGATGAAGCGCCAGGGCTCCAACCGGCCATGATCGGGCACCCGGGAGGCAGCAGTGATCATTGTCGCGATCTCCGCATCGCTCGGCGCCGGCTCCTTCAGATCTGGAATCGGTGCGGAGTTTCGGGTCAGCAGGAAGTCGATGATCGGCGACGCCATGGGCGCAAGTCTCCTGGACATTCTGTTTTGAGCTGAAGCGCACCATCGGGGATTCGGGCGGCTCGGGCATTGGCGCGGGATACGCCGGACGGAAGAGTCGTATCGGTCGGACTCTTAAGCCTTGAAATTGCCACCGCCATGGGCTTCAACGCAAGGCATGTTTGAGGGGACTATCCGTCTTTTCCTGGTCTGGCTCGGCGCCCTGCTGTTCATGGCGCCGGTTTCGTTCGCCATGGCGCAGAATGTCGACGGAGTCAGCGACCTGAAGCTTCCGGGAATTTCGAGCTACGCGACGCCGAAAGGCGAGACGTCACTGGCACTGAGCGGCGGCGGTGCCATCACACTCTCTGCCCAGTTGACCGACAAGGGTTCCGACATCACGCGCGGCATCGTCTGGCGGGTCTTCAAGCCGGAAGCCGTCAACGGCAAATTGCCGATGGTCGCCTCCTCGCATGGAGGCACCGCCGTCTTCCAGCTCGAACCCGGCAGCTATCTGGTTCACGCCTCCTACGGCCGGGCCGGCGCCACCAAACGCATCACTGTCGGCAAGGACGCCAAGCGCGAAAGCCTCGTGCTCGATGCCGGCGGCCTCAAGCTCGACGCCGTGCTGTCCGGCGGCGTGCGCATTCCACCGAAGAAGCTGCGCTTTTCGATCTACGAGGGCACTGCCGAGGCCAATGGCGACCGCGCGCTGATCATTCCCGATGTCGAGCCCAACAGCGTCGTGCGGCTCAACGCCGGCATCTACCATGTCGTCTCGACCTATGGCGCGGTCAATGCAGTCATTCGCTCCGACATCCGCGTCGAGGCCGGCAAGCTGACCGAAGCCACCGTCGAGCATCACGCCGCCGAGATCACGATGAAGCTGGTGCGCGAAACCGGTGGCGAGGCGATCGCCGACACGTCCTGGTCACTGCTCAACGAGTCCGGCGATCCGATCAAGGAAACCGTCGGCGCTTTCGCCTCGATGGTGCTGGCCGAGGGCGACTACACCATCATCGCCAAGAACCGCGACCGCATCTACCAGAAGGATTTTACGGTCGTGGCCGGGCAGAACCAGGAAATCGAGGTTCTGGCCACCGAGGCCGCGGCGATGGATCCTGAAGAAGGCGCGGATTAACCTTCGTTTTAAGGATCAAGCCGCCAGCTCGGTCCGCGCCGGCAGGAACGGGATCCGGCGGCGTGGCAAAGCTGGCGCCAGGTCGAACACGCCGCGATAGAGGCGGTCGAGCAAGGCCTTGCGGTCGCGCAACGGCTCCAGTTCGCTCCAGCTCAGCACATCGCCGACGCGCACGTCGATCGCCTTGCCCGACAGCCGCGCGAATTCGTGGATGAGCAGCGATGTGCGCAGCGTCAGCGAGGCCTTGCCGACGAACTTGGCCACCCGGCCGTCGCGCTCGGCCATGTTCATCGGCCCGCTGACAAGATGGAACAGCCTGCCGTTCTGCCCGGAAAAATGCATCGGGATGACCGACGCCCTGGCGTCCTGGACGAGGCGGGCCGGAAACATCTTCCACGGCAGATCGCGCGCCCGGCCAAAACCCTTTGGCGCGGTGGCGACACCGCCGGCCGGAAATACCACGATGGTGACGCCCTCTTTCAACAGTCGCACCGCTTCATGGCGCACGGCCATGTTGTTCTTCAGCGCATCCTTGGTCTCCGAAAAGTCGATCGGCAGCGAATAAGGCTCCATCTCGCGGATCCTGAGCAGATCCTTGTGGATCATCACCCGGAACGGACGGCCGAGCTGCTCGGCCAGCGACAGCACGGCGATACCGTCACCGATGCCGAACGGATGATTGGCGACGATCACCAGCGGCGTGTCCGGCAATTGCGCGGGCGGCCACTGATCAGCGGTCCGCACCCGCACGTCGATCAGGTCGAGCATGCGGCTGAACACGCGTTCGCCGGTCGGCACGATCTGGCGGCGCCAGAAATCATAGAGGGCTGTGTAGCGGTCGCGGCCCGACAAGCCTTCGACCGAATGTATGAACCAGCGCGTCAGCGCCGGCTGGCGCGGATTGGCATAGGAAAGCTCGGGAAAGGGTCGTTCGCGCAATTTCAACTTGAGCATAGGGGCTCGTTACAAGGTCGGCGTGACAGGGATATGAAAATGGCGGTGGATCGCTCCACCGCCATTTGGTCGAAACTATGCCAATCAGGCCGCGCGTTTGCGCCGGCGGTCGGGTGTGACGGCTTCCTCGGTCAGTTGCGCGATCGCCTGGTCAAGGCCAAGCGATTCCTGGTCGCGCGAGCCCAGTCGGCGCATGTTGACCGTCTGCTCTTCCGCTTCGCGCTTGCCGCAGACGAGGATGACCGGAACC
Source organism: Mesorhizobium sp. M7A.F.Ca.US.005.03.1.1 (assembly GCF_003997975.1). Lineage (NCBI taxonomy): Bacteria > Pseudomonadati > Pseudomonadota > Alphaproteobacteria > Hyphomicrobiales > Phyllobacteriaceae > Mesorhizobium > Mesorhizobium sp. M7A.F.Ca.US.005.03.1.1. Next base: position 111,428 of record NZ_RZRO01000007.1, on the reverse strand, counting down.
TTGGCCAGGCTGTGCTCGCGGACCTTGTAGTTGATCTTCTCGTTGCGCAGATCCGCTTCCGCCAACAGCCCAGCGGCCTTCAGCTTTGCCACCACCTCGGTCGCATAGTCGTCGGCATCCGACGTGATCGTCGCCACCACCACCTGCAGCGGCGCGAACCACAGCGGGAAATGGCCGGAATAGTTCTCGATCAGGATGCCGAGGAAGCGCTCCATCGAGCCGCAGATGGCGCGGTGAACCATGACAGGCTGCTTCTTCTCGGAATCCGAGCCGATATAGAAGGCGCCAAACCGCTCCGGCAGGTTGAAATCGACCTGCGTCGTGCCGCACTGCCATTCGCGGCCGATGGCATCCTTCAGCACATATTCGAATTTCGGCCCGTAGAAGGCGCCCTCACCCGGATTGATCGAGGTCTTGATGCGATTGCCGGACCGTGTCCTGATCGTCTCCAGCACGCCGCCCATGATCGCCTCGGCGTGATCCCACGCCTCGTCGGTACCGACGCGTTTGTCCGGCCGCGTCGAGAGCTTGACGCTGATTTCGTCGAAACCGAAATCAGCATAGGTCGACAGGATCAGATCGTTGATGCGCAGGCATTCCGCCGCCAATTGCTCCTCGGTGCAGAAAATGTGCGCATCGTCTTGCGTAAAACCGCGCACGCGCATCAGCCCGTGCAGCGCGCCGGATGGTTCGTAACGGTGGACGTTGCCGAATTCCGCAAGTTTGACAGGCAGATCGCGATAAGACTTCAACCCATGCTTGAAAATCTGCACATGGCCCGGGCAGTTCATCGGCTTCAGAGCGAAAACCCGGTCGTCATCGGTATCGTCGCCGGCCACCGTCACCTTGAACATGGCGTCGCGATACCATCCCCAATGGCCTGACGTCTCCCACAGGCTCTTGTCGAGAACCTGCGGCGCGTTGACCTCCTGATAGCCCTGCTCGTCGAGGCGGCGGCGCATGTAGTTGACCAGGTTCTGGAACATCTTCCAGCCCTTGGCGTGCCAAAAGACGACGCCAGGCCCCTCTTCCTGGAAATGGAACAGGTCCATCTCGCGGCCGATCTTCCTGTGGTCGCGCTTCTCGGCCTCCTCCAGCATCGTCTGATAGGCTTCGAGCTGCGCCTGATCAGCCCAGGCCGTGCCGTAGATGCGGGTCAGCATCGGATTGTTCGAATCGCCGCGCCAATAGGCGCCGGCCACCTTCATCAGTTTGAAGGCGTTGCCGATCTGCCCCGTCGAGGCCATGTGCGGGCCACGGCAAAGATCGAACCAGTCGCCCTGCGCGTAGATCTTGAGATCCTGATCCTCGGGAATGGCGTCGATCAGCTCCAGCTTGTAGCGTTCGCCCTTGTCGGCAAACACTTTCTTCGCCTTGTCGCGCGACCAGACTTCCTTGGTGAACGGCTTGTTGCGCGAAATGATCTCGCGCATCTTCTTCTCGATCACGGGAAAATCGTCAGGCGTGAACGGCTCGTTGCGGGCGAAGTCGTAGTAAAACCCGTTCTCGATCACCGGCCCGATGGTCACCTGCGTTCCCGGCCACAATTCCTGCACGGCTTCCGCCAACACATGTGCGGCGTCGTGACGGATCAGTTCGAGTGCGCGCGGGTCGTCGCGGGTGACGATCTCGACCTTGCCGGATTTGCCAAGCGGATCGCTGAGATCGCGGACGGTGCCGTCGATCGCATAGGCGACCGCCTTCTTGGCCAGCGACTTCGAGATCGATTCGGCGAGGCCCGCACCGGTCATCGCCGCGTCGTATTCGCGGACGGAGCCATCGGGAAATGTCAGGGAAACGGAATTCAGCATGTATATCTCCTATCCAGTCCCGCAAACGAGCGCGGGTGGTTGAAATGCATGTCGCCCAAAAATGTGTGGGCGGTTTTGGGGTTACGACATGCAAAGAGTAGGCCGGATGCGTCCGCCAGCGGCTGTCTTTTATGGACAGATTCCGCCGCCGTAAAGCCCGGCTCAAATGTCAGACTTCATTTGATGAGCAGCGGCAGGTCCTTCAGGAACGCGGCTCGGGTCTTGAGGCCTTTGGGCATATCGGTCCGATCGGTGTCGACGACAAGGCGCGCAAAGACGATCTGGCGGCCATCCTTGTTCGCCCAGCCGACGAACCACCCAAGCGAGCGCTTATCCTGAACCTTGTCGGCATCGTTGCGCAGCCTAGTGCTTCCGGTCTTGCCCTGCACCGTCCAGCCTCCGGCCTGGAAGGTCGGGATGATGGCTGATGTCATGTCGTAGGCCCTGGCCGAGACAGGCAGCTTGCGGGCCAGCAGCTTGCGCAGGAAATCGACCTGCTCGACCGGCGTGATCTTGAGCGAGGAGTTTATCCAGGATTGGGTCAAACCATCATTCTTGCCGGGATTGCCGGAAACATCGGCATTGCCGTAGCCGAATTTGGAGACATAGCCCGCCAATTTTTCCGGCCCGAGCCGACTGGTGATTTCACGGGAGAACCAGACGATCGAATCCCGTTCCCAGATCACCGGATCGACGGTCTTCTGGTCCCGCTTCACCGCCTTGAACTCCGGCTTGTAGTCCCACGCCGGCGTATGCTCGTCGCTCAGGATCCCGCTGTCATAGCCGATCAGCGACAGCGGCACTTTGAACGTCGAGGCCGGGCTGAACCGCTGGTCGCACACTCCGTCCTGGTAAAGCGTCTTGCCGCTCGCCGCATCGGCGATCACCGTGCACTGCAAATCCCCCAGCGGCGCCGATTGCGCGCGCAACGGAAATCCCAGCAGCCAGGCGAGCAGGAACAGGATCCCGGCAAAGATGAAGGGAAGACGGTCGAAATTGCGCATTTTCTGCTCGCTCCAGAAGGGGGTTCGTGAGCGGCTTAGCGGGGTCTCTTGTCTCGATTTTGTCTCAAATGCGCAGTCTTTGTGCAGGCTGTTGTTAACCCTACCGGATCGTAAACCTGCTCTCCCCCCGGCCATCATTCCTGCGCTTTGCCGTGCTTGCTGCCGATCCGCCAGTACCGCCAGGGCATGAACCAGAGATAGCGATCCGCAAGCGCCTCCGGCACCAGGTCTATGCCATGCGTGCCGAATGGCCCGCAGCGCAGCACGCGGAAGAATCCCATCCAGCCGCCGGCCCACAGGCCATGGCGGGCGATCGCCTCATGCGCATATTCCGAACAGGTCGGCAGATGCCGGCAGGAATTGCCGACAAAGCCCGACAGCGTCAGCTGGTAGAGGCGCACGAGCGACGTGCCGAGGAGACGGCCTGGCGTCTTGCGCCAGGGGCCGGGCCAGTTGCGGCCGCGTTTTTGCGACCCGTCTATATGCGCATGCCCATGCTGGTCGCGCACCACAGTCTCCGTATCGCGTTTCCCAGGCGATAGATGTGGACTTCCGCCGGAGAACGCAATCCCCCCTCCTTGCGCGCCCCGCCATCACGGACGGGAACGGCGAAACGGCTGCCTGTCAGCCGACGGCGCCCAGCGGCCACGACTGGCCGGCCCCTCGCGGCGCTTTGAATGCTGCTTTTCGTCACGCCATTGAAACGTCGCGATCCGCATGACATCGCCAAAAATGTTCAGCAACTGGATCATGGTCGGTCTCCTTTGACATGGATTAGACCGCCGCTGGCCTTCGCCTTCAAACGAGTATAATTTCCACTTCGGATAATCCTGGGTTATGCGAAATGAAGCGTGGGCGCCTGCCGCTGACGGCATTGAGGAGCTTCGAGGCGGCGGGCCGGCATCTGAGCTTCAGCCGGGCGGCCGAGGAGCTTTTCGTCTCGCAGGCGGCGATCAGCCGGCAGATCCGCGAGCTCGAAATCTTCCTGCATCGACCCTTGTTCGAACGTCACCATCGACGAGTCGAACTGACCGACACCGGCCGGCGTCTGCTGGATCAGCTTGTCAGAAGTTTCGACGCCATCGATACCTTGCTTGGCGATCTGGTGGCGACACCGGCGCAGTCCGTGGTCCGTGTCAGTGTCGAGCCGTCGCTTGCCTCCGTGTGGCTGGTGCCCCGGCTCAACCGCTTTCGCCAATTGCGGCCCGACATCGACGTCTCTCTCGAGGTCGATCCAAGGCTGATCGAGTTCCGCAGCGATCAGCCGGAGCTTGCCTTGCGCTTCAGCGCGCATGCCGACTCGTGGCCGCGCAGCCAGGCCGAGCGGCTTGCCTCGACGGTCGATTCGCCGGTCCTGTCGCCGGCGCTGCTTGCTTCTGGCCCTGCCCTCAGGAAGCCAATCGATCTTGGCCGCTACACGCTTTTGCACGAGGAGAATCGCCAGGGCTGGGTGCGCTGGTTCGAAGCGGCCGGCGTGCCCGCCGACGCCGTGCCCGCGCGCGGGCCGATGCTGGCGGATGCGTCGCTTTCAAAGCAGGCCGCCTTGCTCGGACATGGCGTGGCATTGGGCGATCTGTTGCAGATCGGCGGGGAAATCGCATCCGGCGCGCTGGTCAAGCCGTTCGACATCGACGTCGCATCCGGCGCCTATTGGCTGGTGGCCAGAAACCTGCACGACCTCTCGGAGCCGGCCGCCGCGTTCGCCGACTGGCTCAGAAGTGAATTTGCCGAAAGCAGGCGGGCGCTGGAAGCGCAGGCTTAAACCCTTCTGGCCCGGTTCCTGTCCAGCCAAATGCCAAGCCGTGGCAACAAAGATTTTGGGCGCCTGCGCGAAGCCTGCGCACCGTGGACGGCCAAATCCCAAGGTCAGGCCGCTTCTTCGGCGCGCTTCTTCTCGATCTGGCCGATCGCGTCGACCACGGCATCGAAAGTCAGCATGGTCGAAGCGTGCCGCGCCTTGTAGTCGCGCACCGGCTCCAAATATCTGAGATCCGCAAAGCGGCCGTCCGGCGGGGCGCCATTTTCCTTGAGCATCTTCAGCATGGTGTCGCGCACCGCGCGCAATTCCTCGGCACTCGCGCCGACGACATGCTGCGCCATGATCGATGACGACGCCTGGCCGAGCGCGCAGGCCTTCACGTCATGGGCAAAATCCGTGACGACGCCGTCCTGCATCTTGAGGTCGACGGTGACGGTCGAACCGCATAGCTTGGAGTGCGCCTTGGCGGTCGCGTCAGGATGATCGAGACGGCCGATGCGGGCGATGTTTCCGGCAAAACCGAGAATTTTCGCGTTGTAGACGTCGTTTATCATAATTTTCCAATCCGTCGCCGCCAAGCGAACAGCGATTGCCGCTGTCGTGTCTTCCTTTCGCTCGCTATGACCTTATATAATGCTGGCAGTCCGGTATCGACAAGAACGACGAAAGCCAATGTCCTTGCCGGGAAGTTCACGCCGCTTACGGGGCTGGAAACGGGGCGAGTTTCCGACACCGAAAGGTCGTGGTCCGTTCAACTCGTTCCTCCGCCGAGAGGGACTACGGGAGACGCCTTTATGGATGCCGTCATCAAGAAGCTAATGCCACAGTCAGCCTATATGGAAAAGCCGGTCACCGACCGGCCAAGCGAAGCCGAAGTCGAAGCCGCCGTGCGCACGCTTTTGCGCTGGACCGGCGACAATCCGGACCGCGAAGGGTTGGTCGACACGCCGAAGCGGGTGGCAAAGGCCTTTCGCGAAATGTTCGGTGGTTACGACATGTGCCCGGCCGACGAGCTCGGCCGCACCTTCGAGGAGGTCGCCGGCTACGATGACCTGGTCATCGTCAAGGACATCACATTCCATTCGCATTGCGAGCACCATATGGTGCCGATCATCGGCAAGGCGCATGTCGGGTATCTTCCGGACGGCAAGGTCGTCGGCCTGTCCAAGATCGCACGCGTCGTCGATATCTTCGCCCACCGCCTGCAAACCCAGGAGGCGCTGACGGCGCAGATCGCCGGCGTCATCCAGGACGTGCTCAATCCGCGCGGCGTCGCCGTCATGATCGAGGCCGAGCACATGTGCATGGCCATGCGCGGCATCCGCAAGCAGGGATCAACCACGCTGACCTCGACCTTCACCGGCGTTTTCAAGGACACGCCCGAAGAGCAGGTCCGTTTCGTCACCATGGTGCGCGGCGGCGGGGTCTGATCGGCCCTCGCCGGCCATCAAAATAAGGACCGGCGATGTCGGCACTGGAATTTCCAAAAGCTCCGTCGGACAAGAAGGCTCTCGAGGAAGGCGCGGTGTTTTCGCCGCGCTTCGATGCAGCCGGGCTGGTCACGGTCGTCGTGACAGACGCCGCGGACGGCATGCTGTTGATGGTTGCGCATATGAACGCGCAAGCACTGGCGCTGACGCTTGAGACCGGCATCGCCCACTACTGGTCGCGCTCGCGCAGCGCGCTTTGGAAAAAGGGCGAAACATCAGGCAATTTTCAGCATGTCGTCGAGATGCTCACGGATTGTGACCAGGATGCCATATGGTTGCGCGTCAAAGTGTTGGGCCACGACGCAACCTGTCACACTGGCCGGCGTTCATGCTTTTATCGGACGGTGGGGCTGGTCGACGGCAAAGGGACGCTTGCCATCGACGGCAGCAAGCCGCTGTTCGATGCGGAAAACACGTATCGGAAACCAACAGCTTGAACCTTCTGCCTGACACCAACGACACAGATTCATCATTTCGATACGCCCCGCTCGTATAGTAGCCGTGGGACAAGGGAGATCATGATGCTCGAGTGGGCGTCATTGCGTAACAGACCAGATGTCAGGGAGGCCAACGGCCTGTCCTCGTCAGGCGGCGCGTCCGAAACGAACTCCCAAAAGAAAACAGGCATTTCCCTCGCCTTGGGTGGCGGGTGCGCCCGCGGCTGGGCGCATATCGGCGTGCTGCGCGCGCTGGATGAAGCCGGCATCGAAGTATCGATGATCGCCGGCGCCTCGATCGGCGCGCTGGTCGGCGGCTGCTATCTCGCCGGCAAACTGGACGAGCTCGAAGAATTCGCCCGCAGCCTGACCAAGCGCCGCATTTTCGGCCTGCTCGATCTCAATTTACGCGGCAGCGGCCTGTTCGGCGGCATGAAACTCGATGCAAGGCTGCGCGAGCACATGGCCGGCATTCGTTTCGAGGACCTTGCCAAGCCGTTCGTCGCGGTCACTTCCGAAATCCGCACGGGCCACGAAATCTGGCTGTCGAGCGGCTCATTGATCACCGCCATGCGCGCCTCTTATGCGCTTCCCGGCGTGTTCGAGCCGGTGAATTGCAACGGCCGCGTGCTGGTCGACGGCGCTCTGGTCAACCCCGTACCGGTTTCGGTCTGCCGCGCCTACGAGCAGCCGCTCGTCGTGGCGGTCAACCTTCACTATGACCTGTTCGGCCGTGCCGCCGTCATCAAGCACAGCGCTGGCGAACTGGTCGTCGAAAAGGACGCGCCGAGGGCCGGACATGGCGATCCCGAACACCAGTCGCATCAGACCCGGCTCGGCATCACCGGCGTCATGGTCGAGGCCTTCAACATCATCCAGGACCGCATTTCGCGCGCAAGACTTGCCGGCGATCCGCCAGACATGTCGCTACAGCCGAAGCTCAGCCATATCGGCCTGACCGAGTTCCACCGCGCCGACGAGGCGATCAAGCTCGGCTATCAGGCGACGATGGCGCAAATCGGCGAACTGACCCGGCTGCAGACAGTTCTCGCCTGATCAAAACCTACGCACGAGCCGCATCGGTGATACGAAACTGAACGGTGCGGTTGCCGTTCCAGTAATTTCCTGAGAGCGAACCGGCGACGTGGATTGTCTTGCCCCGGTTCTTGAACAGGAATTCGCCAAGCGCGGTATCGACGGCGCGAAAGGCGATCGCCTGGATCCGGCCGCCGCTTTCCGATTGCAGCTCGACGCGGATGTGATTGGTGCCGACCGGCCGCGCATCGGCCAACCGGTGGCGCGGCAACGCGAAAACAGGGGCCACGTGCCCGGCACCGAAAGGTCCGGCTTGTTCCAGCGCGTCGAGCAGGCTGAGTGTCGCGCCTTCAGCGGCAAGCGCACCGTCTATGGCCAGGCTTTCCTCGCCCTGCAGGCGAAACACGTCGGCTGCCGCCCGCTCTTCGAAAAAAGCCCTGAGCTCACCAAGCCTCGCCCGCTCGACGGTGATGCCCGCCGCCATGCCATGCCCGCCACCCTTGACGATCAGACCGGCAATGGCCGCCTCGCGCACCAGCCGGCCGAGGTCGAAACCCGAGACCGAGCGGCCCGAGCCGGTGCCGATGCCGTTGGCGTTGAAGGCGATGGCGAAGGCCGGCCGGCGGGCATGATCCTTCAGCCGTGAGGCGAGCAAACCGACGATGCCCGGATGCCAGCTGTTGCTGGCGGTGACGACGATAGCCGGGCCATTGCCGCCGGCGAGCTCCGCATCGGCCTCGGCGCGCGCCGCCGCGAGCATCTCCTGCTCCATCAGCTGCCGTTCCTGGTTGAGCCGGTCGAGCGTCTCGGCAATGGTGCGCGCCTCGACCGGGTCGTCGGTCGCAAGCAACCGGCTGCCAAGTGCGGCATCGCCGATGCGTCCGCCGGCATTGATGCGCGGGCCGATCAGATAGGCCAGATGGAAGGTGCTGATCGGCTCGCCGATGCGCGACACCCGTGCCAGTGCCGCGAGCCCTTCGTTCTTCTGCTGGCGCGCCATCTGCAGCCCCTTGACCACGAAGGCACGGTTGACGCCGGTCAGCGGCACCACGTCACAAACGGTGGCCAATGCCACGATATCGAGCAGCGAAAGCAGGTCCGGCGGCGTAGCATCGGCCATGCGGCTACGCAGGATCCTGGCCGTCTGCACAAGGGCGAGGAAGACCACGCCGGCGGCACAGAGATGGCCCTGCCCGGAAAGGTCGTCGTCGCGATTGGGATTGACGACAGCGATTGCCGCCGGCAAGGCACCGCCGACCTGGTGGTGGTCGAGCACCACGACATCGGCCCCGGCCTCATTGGCGGCATCGATGGAAGCGGCGCTGTTGGTGCCGCAATCGACGGTGACGATCAGTGTCGCGCCACGCGAAACAAGTTCGCGCATGGCGTCGGGGTTGGGGCCATAGCCCTCGAAAATACGATCCGGGATGTAGATTTCCGACGGCACCGAGAAATGCGTGAGGAACCGCTTCAGCAAGGCCGACGAGGCGGCGCCGTCGACATCATAGTCGCCGAAGATCGCCACCTTTTCCCTGGCCATCACCGCGGCGGCGATCCGGGCCGCCGCCCTGTGCATGTCGGTCAGCGATGCCGGATCCGGCAGAAGATCGCGGATCGTCGGATCGAGAAACCGCTCGGTCTGCTCGGCGGTGACGCCGCGGCCGGCAAGCACCCGTGCTACGATATCGGGTACCCCGTAGCCTTGCGCGATGGCGAGCGCGATCATGTCCTGCCGCTCGGTCAGCCGGTGCTCCCAGGAAACCCCTGATACCGACTGCCTGACATCGAGGAAGAGGCGCTTTTCGCCGGTCATACGCTTTGCCAACTCATCGTTGGCCGCACGATAGTGCATGTCGCCCAAAAGTGCGCAGCGGTTTTGGGGCGACGACCTGCATTGGCAACGATTTAAATCGTGTCACGTTCATGCGACGCTCTATAGGCCAAAGGCAGGCAAAGCCAAGCGATTCACGGTGTGCGCCGTCCGGGAAGTGTCAAGAAAACTGCGCTTTCCGCTTTTCAGCCTGGCGCCGAAGCCATTCGTCGGCCGCATCGCCCATCGTCGTTTCCACACCGTCCTTGAGCCAGGCCATGAAAGGCCGGTCGAAGCTGAATGCGTAGCTGCATTCCCGGATGAGAAAGCGACGCACATTCTGGGTGTTGCGATAAGACTGCGTGATGGCGGTGGCGCGCGAGATCGGATCCGCGTGCCAGTCGAACGGTTTCATCGTCAAATCCTTGCAGCCAATATCGGGTGCGCCCGAATGGCTAACAATTGCAAGGTGGCTTCGCAAGCAAGCGTCAGAACTTATCCAGGTCCTGATGGCGTGCCTTGATCTCGCGCACCGTCCGCGACGACGAGCGCAGCACGATCGTGTGGGTGGTGATGTAATTGTGGCCGAACTTGACGCCAGCCAGCATGTTGCCGTCGGTGACACCGGTGGCCGCAAACAGCACATCGCCGCGCGCCATGTCCTCCGTCCGATAGACCCGTTTCGGATTGGAAATACCCATCTTTGCCGCGCGAGCAACCTTTTCCGGTGTGTCGAGGATCAGCCTGCCCTGCATCTGGCCGCCGGTGCAGCGCAGCGCGGCGGCGGCCAGCACGCCCTCGGGTGCTCCGCCAGTGCCGAGATAGATATCGATGCCGGTTTCTTCCGGATCCGTGGTGTGGATGACGCCGGCGACATCGCCGTCGCCGATCAGCCGGATCGCGGCACCCGTGGCGCGCACGGCATCGATCAGCTTGGCATGACGTGGCCGGTCGAGGATACAGGTGGTGATGTCCGAAATAGCCACGCCCTTGGCGCGGGCGAGGCTGGCGATGTTTTCGGCCGGTGAGGCATCGATATCGATGACGCCGTCCGCATAGCCCGGACCGATGGCGATCTTGTCCATGTAGACATCGGGCGCAAACAGCAGGCTGCCCTTTTCGGCGATGGCGATGACGGCGAGCGCATTGGGCAGGTTCTTGGCGCAGATCGTCGTGCCTTCGAGCGGATCGAGCGCGATATCGACCGCCGGACCTTTGCCGGAGCCGACTTCTTCGCCGATATAGAGCATCGGCGCTTCATCGCGCTCGCCCTCGCCGATCACCACCGTGCCCCTGATGGAAAGCCGGTTGAGTTCCTGGCGCATGGCATCCACGGCGACCTGGTCGGCCGCCTTTTCGTCGCCGCGCCCACGCAGCCTGGCGGCCGCGACGGCGGCCCGTTCGGTGACGCGCACCAGTTCCATGGTGAGTATCCGGTCAAGGCCGGCGACGATGTTCTGGGCCACATTCATCTGGTGATTTCCTCGTTGGCAATGCGGCCTCCCGCCGGAGGCGGGCCTGTTTTGTCAAACGAGCATGACAACGGCAAGACCTGCCACGAATATTATCGAATATCCAACAATATCAATCGATTAAACTACGTCTTGAAACACGACCGGCCCGATCGCCACGCGCCGGGCCAGTCTTAAAACGGTGAGAATGGCGGCCTTCGCGGCCTAAAAAACCGCGAGGTATTTGAGCAGCGAAATGATGCCGATGATGATGACGATGACCTGAACTATTTGTCTCATCCGGCCATCGAGCGGCAGGCGTTGAACCAGATAGAGAACGAGGATGATGACGAGGAATGTGATCAGGATGCCGATCAACGCTGACGAAGCCATGGTGTCCTCCTTAAAAGTGATTTGCTGAAAACAATAGAAAAGGCCGGAAGCCCGGCCCTATTGCGCTGCGGTCAATACCAGCGGCGGGAGGTATCGTTCGTCGATTGAGCAATGGCGAAGCCGGCCAGAAAGCCGAGCAGGCCGATCACGCCGACCAAAGCTGTCGTCGTACCAGGATTCTCGCGCGCGACTTCCGAAACAGCCTGGGCTTGGCTGCGCAGTTGTTGCGCCGTACGCGAAGCGCGGTTCGCCGCGGTGTCGTACAACTCGGACGCCTGTTCGCTGGCGTCATCGAGCATCTCCGCGCCCCGCGCCGAAATGCTCTTGTTGATCTTGGTGATCTCCTTGCGCAGTTCGGCAATCTGCTTTTCCAACGTCTTCTGGATGTCGTCGATATCGGGGGTGTCGGATTTGTTGGTGTCAGCCATGAAGCGGTTCCTCTGGTTGGTGACCAAGAGAACGGCGTCGACGCGAATTCGTTCCGGTCTGTGGCAGCTGCCTGCCTCCAGACCGGACCTCAATGCCTGCGGAATTCTTGTCCCGCGCGACTGTCGGACAAAGCTACCCTGCCCGTTCGATGCGGATGACCTGCGGTTTGTCGGTCAGATGTCCGTCCTTGGTGATGCCGTCTACCGCCTTGCGAACGGCGGCCTCCGTCGTCTCGTGGGTGACAAGGATCACCGTCTTCTGTGCCGCCGCCTCGCCGTTGACTGCGTGCTGGACGATCGATTCCAGCGAGATGTCATTGTCGGCCATGCGCTTGGCGATTGCCGCGAACACGCCGATGCGGTCGTGCACGGTCAGCCGGATGAAATAACCGCCGGCATGGCTGCGCATCTGCGCCTTCTTGTAGGGTTTCAGCTCCTTGGCCGGCCGGCCGAAGACCGGACCATGCTGGAAGCCTGGCCGGCTCTTGGCGATGTCGGCGATGTCGCCGATGACGGCCGATGCGGTGGCGTTGCCGCCCGCACCGGGGCCGGACAGCAGCAGCTCGCCCAGAATGTCGGTTTCGATCGCCACCGCATTGGTGACGCCATGCACCTGCGCGATGACCGATGCGGTCGGCACCATCGTCGGATGCACGCGCTGCTCGATACCGCTCTCGGTGCGCTGGGCGACACCCAGCAGCTTGATCCGGTAGCCGAGATCGGCGGCCGCGCGGATGTCGGCTTGGGTGATGTTGGAAATGCCTTCCATGTAGATGTCGTTGGCGGCGATCCTGGTGCCAAAGGCAAGGCTGGTCAGGATCGACAGCTTGTGCGCCGTGTCGTGGCCCTCGATGTCGAAGGTCGGATCAGCCTCGGCATAGCCCAGCCGCTGCGCGTCCTTCAGGCAAGCATCGAACGAGATGCCCTCGGCCTCCATGCGGGTCAGGATGTAGTTACAGGTGCCGTTGAGGATGCCGAACACGCGGGTGACCGAATTGCCGGCCATCGCCTCACGCATCGTCTTGATGACGGGAATGCCGCCCGCCACCGCCGCCTCGTAGTTGAGAAGCACGCCCTTCTTCTCGGCGATCTCGGCCAGCGCCACGCCATGCTTGGCCAGCAGCGCCTTGTTGGCGGTGACGACGTGACGGCCGGCTTCGAGTGCCGTCTTCACCGATGAGCGCGCCGGGCCCTCGTCGCCGCCGATCAGTTCGACGAACACGTCGATTTCTGCGGTCTGGGCCATCTTGACCGGATCGTCGAACCACTTTGCAGAGCTCAAATCGACGCCCCGATCGCGCTTGTGGTCGCGCGCCGAGACGGCGGTGACGATCACGTCACGGCCGCACTGGCGGGTCAGTTCCACCGCTTTGTCGCGCAGCACGCGCGCCACCGATGCACCGACCGTGCCGAGGCCGGCAATTCCAACACGCAATGCTTCAGCCATGTCCGGCGACGTCCCTCAAAGTCAGATCGAATTTGCGTGCGGCAAGCTTACCGGTGAGCGGAGAGCGGCACGACATTGTTGGGCTGCTTGGCGCTGGTCGACAGGAAGCGCTTGATGTTGCGCGCCGCCTGCCGGATCCTGTGCTCGTTCTCGACCAGAGCAACGCGCACGAATTCGTCGCCATGCTCGCCGAAGCCGACACCGGGCGCCACGGCCACGTCGGCATGTTCGATGAGCAGCTTGGAGAATTCGAGCGAGCCGAGATGCTTGAACGGCTCCGGGATCGGCGCCCAGGCGAACATCGATGCCGCCGGTGCCGGAATGGTCCAGCCGGCGCGGCCGAAGGCGTCGACCATCACGTCGCGGCGCTTGTGGTAGATGTCGCGTACCTCGGCGATGTCGGCGCCGTCGCCGTTGAGCGCGTGTGCCGCCGCCACCTGGATCGGCGTGAAGGCGCCGTAATCGAGGTAGGACTTCACCCGCGTCAGCGCCGAGATCAGCCGCTCGTTGCCGACGGCAAAGCCCATGCGCCAACCGGGCATGGAGAAGGTCTTCGACATGGAGGTGAATTCGACGCAAACGTCGATCGCGCCAGGCACCTGCAGCACCGAAGGCGGCGGATTGCCGTCGAAATAGATCTCCGAATAGGCAAGGTCGGACAGGATGATGATGTCGTTCTTCTTGGCGAAGGCGACCACATCCTTGTAGAAATCGAGCGAGGCGACCAGCGCTGTCGGGTTCGACGGATAGTTGAGGATCAGCGCCAGCGGCTTCGGGATCGAATGCTTGACACCGCGCTCGAGCGCCGGAATGAAACCGTCGTCCGGCTCCACCTGCAGCGAGCGGATGACGCCGCCCGACATGATAAAGCCGAAGGCATGGATCGGATAGGTCGGGTTCGGGCACAGGATCACGTCGCCGGGCGCGGTGATCGCCTGCGCCATGTTGGCGAAGCCTTCCTTCGAACCGAGCGTGGCCACCACTTGCGTGTCGGGGTTGAGCTTCACGCCGAAGCGCCTGCCATAGTAGGCGGCCTGGGCGCGGCGCAGGCCCGGAATGCCGCGCGACGAGGAATAGCGATGCGTGCGCGGGTCGCGCACGACCTCGCACAATTTGTCGACGATAGCCTTGGGCGTCGGCAGGTCCGGATTGCCCATGCCGAGGTCGATGATGTCGGCGCCACGCGATCGGGCGCTGGCCTTGAGCCGGTTGACCTGCTCGAACACGTAAGGCGGAAGCCGGCGAACCTTGTGAAATTCTTCCATGGCAGTTCCAGACAGCGAAGGGGTGTTGGGCGCGCGCTATATACTTATTTGCAGGTAGGGTCGAGGGCGGGGTCGCATTTGGCTTCGATCTGCTTCAGCGTTTCGTCGCCATGCTTCTTGGCCAGATCCGTCAGCGCCGCCTGGTTGACGACCTTGGGGCCGCCGCCCTTTGCCGCCTGCGCATTCTCATCCGCCTTCAATTGCGCGAGCTTGGCGTTCTTCTCGGCTTCGGTGAACTGCGGCGCCGCCACTTGCGGCTTGATGTTCAGGTTCGGGAAGGTGCCGGTATCCTTCGGTCCCGCACCCACAGCGACAGGCGTCGGGCCATTCGTGTTGGTGCTCGAGCACCCGGCAATGCCGATGAGGACGATCGCCGCGCCGATGCGGCAAAAACGTCCGGCACCGAAAAAAACAGTCTCGCCAATATTAATCGTCATATTGTTTCCTTGGCAGCCGAGGTAGAGCGAGATTGGCCCGGTCGGATGTCCCATGTTAATATGTCAAGAAAAGGCCTCGGGAGGAACCCCGCCAACCATGTCCAAAACACCCGATTCGGGCAAAGCGGAAGATGACCAGCCTTCGACCGTCGAGCAATATCTGGTGAAGGACCCGGAACGCTTCGCCCTGAACATGGCGCGCATGATCGAGCAGGCCGGCAAGGCCGCTTCCGCCTGGGCCGAGCCGCGTGAAAAAGGCGACGTGCGCGACCATGTGGCCGAGCCCGTCGTCGATATGGTGAAGACCTTTTCCAAGCTCAGCGAATACTGGCTTGCCGATCCGCAGCGCGCGCTGGAAGCGCAGACGCGGCTGTTCTCCGGCTATATGACGGTCTGGGCCAACGCCATTCAGCGCACCAGCAACGCCGCGCAAGACACCGAAGACGCGGTCAAGCCGGAGCGCGGCGACAAGCGCTTCCTCGACCCGGAATGGGGCCGCAACGCCTTCTTCGATTTCCTCAAGCAGGCCTATCTCGTCACCTCGCGCTGGGCGGCCGATCTGGTCGAGCACGCCGAAGGTCTTGACGAGCACACCCGCCACAAGGCCGGCTTTTACGTCAAGCAGGTGTCCAACGCCATCTCGCCGTCGAATTTCATCCTGACCAATCCGGAACTGTTCCGCGAAACCGTCGCCTCGAACGGCGAAAACCTGGTGCGCGGCATGAAGATGCTGGCCGAGGACATCGCCGCCGGCAAGGGCGACCTGAAGCTGCGGCAGGCCGACTACTCGCCCTTCGAGATCGGCAGGAACATCGCCACCACTCCCGGCAAAGTGGTCGGCCGCAGCGACGTCGCCGAAATCATCCAGTACGAACCGGCGACCGAGACGGTGCTCAAGCGGCCCCTGCTGATCTGCCCGCCATGGATCAATAAATTCTACATCCTCGATCTGAACCCGCAGAAATCCTTCATTCGCTGGGCGGTTGAACAGGGCCACACCGTGTTCGTCATCTCCTGGGTCAATCCGGACGAGCGCCACGGCACCAAGAGCTGGGAAGCCTATATCCGCGAGGGTCTGCAATACGGCCTCGACACGGTCGAGAAGGCCATCGGCGAACGCGACGTCAACGCGATCGGCTATTGCGTCGGCGGCACGCTCCTAGCGGCGGCCCTGGCGCTGATGGCGCAAGAGGGCGACGACCGCATCAAGTCGGCGACCTTCTTCACCACGCAGGTCGACTTCACCTATGCCGGCGACCTGAAGGTGTTCGTCGACGAAGAACAGGTCGCGGCAGTGGAAAAGTCGATGAGCGAAAAGGGCTATCTCGACGGCACCAAGATGGCGACCGCCTTCAACATGCTGCGCTCAGGCGACCTGATCTGGCCCTATGTCGTCAACAACTACATGCGCGGCAAGGATCCCCTGCCCTTCGACCTGCTCTACTGGAATGCCGATTCCACCCGCATGGCCGCAGCCAACCACTCTTTCTACCTGCGCAACTGCTATCTTGAGAACAACCTTTCGCAAGGCACGATGGAACTGGCGGGCCGCACGGTCTCGCTCGGCGACATCACCATCCCGGTCTACAACCTCGCCTCCAAGGAAGATCACATCGCGCCGGCGCTTTCGGTGTTCCTCGGCTCGAAATATTTCGGCGGCACGGTCGAGTATGTGATGGCGGGGTCGGGCCATATCGCCGGTGTCGTCAATCCGCCGGCATCCAACAAATACCAGTATTGGACCGGGGGTACGCCGACGGGCGACTTCAGCCAGTGGATAGCCAATGCCACCGACCATCCAGGATCCTGGTGGCCGCACTGGCAAGGCTGGATAGAGGCCAAGGACAACACCCGCGTGCCTGCCCGCAAACCGGGCAAGCATATGAAAACTTTGGGTGATGCTCCGGGCACCTATGTGAAGGTCCGTGTGTAACGGACTGTAATGTGTGGTGAGTTGACGGGCCGCCAAAAGCGGGCGAAATGGTGTCGTCAACCATCAAGCGGCCGTAATTCGGCAATCACTGCAAAAATACTTCCAGGCTTGCGGATTTGACACAGGTCTCGTTTCCGGATCGGAGACAAAGGTCACCTTGGCAGCGACGCATGCATGCCGCGCCAAGATATGCCGACCGGACATCGAGGGGGAATTTGAGTTTGAAATCAGCAGGATGGAGCCTCGCAAAGGGAGAACGCCGCGCCATTGTGGCAGCGCTCTGCTCCTTGCTTCTGGCCTCCTGCACTTCGGCTGGCGACCCGGCAATGTCGGTCGGAATGCCCGGCTACAATGCCACCGCATCGGATGTAAACGCGGCCTCCAGCGGCAAGGCGATCGCCGCCTCCGATTCGTCTGATGTCACGACGGAGCAGACGACCGTGATGACGGCAAGCGACACGGCGCTGCCTGAAAAGGTCGCCTATGTGCCTGTGTCCAAACCGGGAGCTGTCTTTCCGCTGACCATGCCGGCGGGCGCCGAAACCATCGTTGGAAACACGCCGCAGTCGCTGACGCAGCAGGCACAGACCGCGCAGCAGACCGATGCGGTCGCCCAGCAGATTGCCGCGGCCGACGGCGACGTGGCGGCGCCGAAGCCCGCTGCCGCTCCGGCCATGAACAACCCGGTCTATGTGACGGCTGGCGAGATGCCGCAGGCCGAAGCACCAAAGAAGAAAGGCTTCCTGGCTTCGATGTTTGGCGCAACGCCAGCCTCGGCGACACCAGCCCCCCTCATCAGCAACGCCCGGACGGGCGAGCAGCCTCCGGCGCAGGCAAAAGCGACGCCAGCAGCGGCAAAGCCGATCATCACGCTTGCCTCGGCCGATTCCACGGCCAAGCCGGTACAGCTGGCTTCGCTCGGTGGCGATAGCGGTCACATCACCGGCAGCGATGCCCTGCCCGGCGTGCGCCAGACGGCCCTGTTCGAGATCAAGCGCAAGTCCGGCCTCGATGACGAAAGCGACGTCGACCTCAACGAGGATGAGGGGCCAGTGGGCGGCTCCTATCAGGTTGCGTCCGCCGCCGGCATGGCCCGGCTGGCGCCCAACGGGCTGCTCAAGCAGAACGAGAGCGTCGATGTGGCCTGCCTGAAACCGTCGCTGGTGCGCGTGCTGAAGACGATCGAAGGCCACTACGGCCGCAAGATGACGGTGACGTCAGGCTATCGCGACCCGGCCCGCAATCGGCGCGCCAACGGCGCCAAGAATTCGCTGCACATGTATTGCGCCGCCGCCGACATCCAGGTTCCCGGCGTTTCGAAATGGGAACTGGCGAGCTACATCAGAAGCATGCCCGGTCGCGGCGGTGTCGGCACATACTGCCACACAGAATCGGTTCACGTCGACGTCGGTCCCGAGCGCGACTGGAACTGGCGCTGCCGCCGGCGCAGCGGCGGTGACGGCTAGTAGCGCTATTTGACGGCCTACGCCTGTCAGCCGCCAAGGCCGTTCCGGCAATATCGTTCCAGCCTCCTGAACATTCGAGATAGGCCGAAGCGTCCCCAACTTCGTCATCCTCGGGTCTTCGCGACGGAGCGCTCCTTGCTCCGCCCGTGGATGACGAAACGATGGGTGTCGCCGCTAATCGTCAAAGCCTGCCAACCCTCGGCAAACCGTTGATTTGGCAGGCCTGGAAAAAAGTTGTCCAAGGTGGCACCTGACGGGTTGCCGGTTGCGCACAACGCCAGTATAAGCCGCTTCGTCTGAGCGCGCCCATCGTCTAGCGGTTAGGACACCGCCCTTTCACGGCGGTAACAGGGGTTCGATTCCCCTTGGGCGTACCAGAAAAATTTGCGTTTGGCGCAAACCTCCCTCCCAATGTCGGCAATTTCGCTTGGCTCTCTGCTGCTCTCTTCAACTGACGCGCAGTCTTCCGCGATCACACCATAGGCCAACGCGGCCATACGGGTCATAATCCTGCTACAAAGTGGTCGATTCCTAAGGGATGTAGCCGCTCCAAGAGCCCGCCGCAGGTCGCCCCCGTGGCGGGCTTTTTATTGCACGGTCGAGTTGGGCTTTCACGGCATTGCGACAACGGGGCGAAGCCCCGAGTGGCAAGTCCGTATTTATTTGCCTGGTTTGCGTGCGGGAGCCTACATGAGAACGGGTCGCGCGCCGCTCAAGACGACCCTCTTCAGCGCTTCAACCGGCATCCGACAGTGCAAAGTCAAAAGCCTGTTATGATCCACGGATTGGAGTCGTATCCGAGACGCGGCTCTGCCTTTGCGCCGCTGTCTTCCGATTTGGCGGTTCCGGTGAAACCGCAGTCCAGATTTGCAACGGGCTTCTTGGTCGACGGTTTCGTGGAACACAAGGCGGCAGCGTCACTGACCGCCGCCTTCTTTTCCTTGGCAACAGCGACACCGGTCGCAGCGAAAACAACAGCCGCGCACAATACAGCCACTCTCATTGGAACCCCCACATTGCACCCGACAGATGGTCGAACATGACGTAACGTAATCTTAATATTAGCACTAACGAATATATTAGCTAGCCCCGTGCCATAAAAAGCAGGCCGAGTGCCAAGCTTGCGCCACGACCGCCAAACCGGTGCCATCTGGACACCAGCCGGCATGAGTCGCATTCTGCTCGTGGGGAGAAGGGCATGGATAAACTAAACATAGGAGCTGATCAGGCCAAACGCTGGCGCGACCGCGCCCTGCGCGGCCGACGGAGGCGTCTGTCGCACAACATCGTGTCGTGGGCGCTGATCCTGATAGCTATAGCCATTCTCGGTGGGCTGATCACGCTCAAGGCGTACAAGTAAGCAGAGCCCCAGCGCGCGAGGCTATCAGGCCACAGCCTAGCCGCTGCCAAGCAGCGGCACGGTAACGGTTGTCGCGTAGTTGATCGGGAAGGAACTGAAGTAGGGGAAGTCGATGACGAAGGCATAGGCGGCGGTCAGATGCGCCATGCGGAAGCCACCGCTCACCGGGTCGATGGCGATCGTGACGTTCACGTCCTTGAACCCCAAGGCCTGCAATTTCTGCGTGGCGATCGATTGAATGTCGGCTTGGGTCAGCGTGTTCTTAAGCTGCAGCGAGCGCGCTGACGTCTCCAGCGTATAGCGAACACTGGAGACCGAGTGCATCGACCAGCCAAAGGCGAATATTCCGAACAGCAGCATGACAAGGAAGGGGGCGATCAGCGCGAACTCCAGCCCGGCCCCGCCCGATCGATCCCGCCGCAACGCGCTTACCCTAGCGGACACGGATCATCTCCTGGTGACCTATGACGGTGGGAGCGGCAAAGGCGCCGAAGGCAATTGGCGGCACCCAGGTGCCCGATGCCTGTATCTGGACATAGATCGACGGCACCTTCGGCCCACTGCACATGGTGGAAGCGTCGACCACGGTCGTCCCGCACATACGGATGTGGCTTAGCGTGACCTGGCCGTCTTCCGGCCGATTTTCCCAGCTCGCAATGGCAAGGGCCTGGGTCGCCGCATCATCGGTCGATCCGCTCATGACCAGGTTCGCGGCCGTCTTCACACCGGCGCGCATCGACAGTGAACTCGTTATGTAGGACCAGCCGTCCAGAATACCAAGCAGCACCAGGCACAGAATGGGCAGCACCATCGCGAACTCGACTGCCGCAACGCCCGAATCATCGCCGAGGATCGGCATCGACCGGCGCCCCACGGAGCTACTCGGACAGTGCCACGGACCGCGCGGCTGGAATGTTGGGCACTCCGAGGCTCGAGCAATCCTGATTGATGGTTGAATTACCGGACCATTGAATCGTATTTGCGACGACCCTGGTGCAGCCGCCATTGCCCGAGAAGTTGCCAAGATAGCTCACTTGCTGCTTGGGGAAATAGATGGCCCCGGTCAAAAGCGAGTCCGCTGTGCCGTTGAATGTGCTGGATGCACTCATGCCGGTCCTGTCGCCGTAGAACAGAACGCCTGAGTAGGTGCCCGAAGTCGCCGCGCTGAGCTTCACGGACGCATTGCCATTCATGCTGACGGTCGAGCTGCCGGACATGAAGATGGTCACCCCGGCGCCGGTGATGGCCGCGTTGGCGTTTATCTTGAGATTGCCCTGGACGACATAAACGCCGGGCGAAAGCGTGACGTTGCCCTTCAGGTTCATGCCGCTGCAATAGGTGCCTGGACCGAGCGTCGCCTTGTTGTCGTTCAGGCAGGGGGTCGCGGCCACCGGGGCCGGCAGGTCGACAAAGGGATCGCCGGCGGGCAGTGCCTGGGTGATCGGGGCCGCGCAGACGGTGGTGACGGGATTGCTGAGAGAGACACCGCCCGCCGATATCAGGCAATCGGCCTGCAGACCGGCCGCGCCCTGAAGCTTGATGGCGTCGGAGGCGATGGAATTGGACATGACCGAGCAGCCGGTGAGCTTAACGCTGGTGCTGCCGGAAAACAGCACCGCCTGCGACGCGGACGGATCGAGCGCGAGCATGCAAGCACTCGAGGCATCGGTAATAACGGCCACCGCCCTCGCCTGTTCGGGAACCTTTTCCTGTGTGAAGATCAGGGTGAACATCCGGTCGAGCTTCTGGCCGACGATCACCTCGACCGCTTTTTTCGCCGTATTCGGTCCGGACGCGGGCGGCGTATTGACGACGATCGTGCCCGAGCCCAGCCCGTTCGACGCCGCGGACTGGGTCGCAGCCGCGACGATCGTCGGCTTGTCGGAACCCGAAATCTGTTCGAGCGCTCCGGCATAGGCGGCTGCATCGGCCGTCGCCTGCAATCTCAGGCTGTTGTAGTACCAATAGGAGGTCTCGACGCCGAAGCCCGCAGCGCCGACAACGACCGGCAAGGTGAGGGCAAAAATGGTGGCGACATTTGCGCCCGTGCTCCGGCGCATGGCGTCCATTACAAGCCGAACACGGGTGAAGCTATTCAAGGCCATGGCTTAGATTAGAAAGCACGCATAAATGAACGAATGGCTAAAAAGTTCGGTGCATTTTTGAGCAGTGGTCCATTGGCTTCAAAAAAGAAGTGCTTCGCTGGCTGATCAACGCGCGAGCGCACTTCCTGGCAAGCGAGAAGGGCTAGGGCCAGCGGGAGGCGGCGAGAGAGAGCATCGATGTCCTAGAGCATCCGCCTGCGATAGGCAGCCATGGGTTCGCACCCGATCAGCGAACTTGCCGTCGAAGGCAGCAAACACCGATATATTGCTGCTCGCACTATTGGAGAATGCAGTGGGAAGCCAAAGCTGTGCAGGATTTCTTCAAGCGGAAAGAATCGGCATCGGCTCCGCAACCACCCCGGCCGACATCTCTCTTTGTACGGCCAGGAAGAACCTGCGCACTTCGTCGCCGGCTGCCGTTCTGTCCCTGCCCGATCCGACGACGAGATCGAGCAACTCCGACGCCTTGGCCCTCCAGAACGAGGTGGCGGGCTCGCCATGCAGATTGCCGAGCTTGGCGGCAACCTCTCTGACCAAGAATACCTGACGGTCGATCGGGAATGCACGGATTTTTTCTGGGGACATCTTCCGAACCATGAGACTGACGCAACGAATCAACCATTGCCAACAAGCAATGGCGTAGCCGGGAAGGTGGAAACGGAAGCTTAACGGCGCTGACGTGGGTGCGGGGACGCAACGATACGCTCGCGACATCGCCTGTGCGTCAAACGCGCTTCATTGGTTGCAGTGGGGGGCAGGCGAAACGGCGGCGGCCCTCAGGCCTGGAGCGCCCTCGCCTCACCGCCGCGCTTGCGCGGCGTCATCATGTCCCTGGCCATCAGTCCGCTGGCCCGGCAAAACGCCATGAACGCCCGGCAAGCATCCTCGGTCTTGACCACGTCTACCGTGGCCCCAAAGCAGGCGTTGAAGGCTTTCTGGTAGATCGGGCCCTGA
Source organism: Mesorhizobium sp. M7A.F.Ca.US.005.03.1.1 (assembly GCF_003997975.1). Taxonomy (NCBI): domain Bacteria; kingdom Pseudomonadati; phylum Pseudomonadota; class Alphaproteobacteria; order Hyphomicrobiales; family Phyllobacteriaceae; genus Mesorhizobium; species Mesorhizobium sp. M7A.F.Ca.US.005.03.1.1. The sequence goes on along the minus strand of NZ_RZRO01000007.1, from coordinate 88,843 downwards.
CGGCGCGCAGGCCAGTCCTGGAGAAAATCGAGCGCCTGTTCGACCCCGTAGATCTCCTCGACCGGCAGGCCGGGCGCGGGCGCTATGCGCACCGGCACCTCGAATTGCAGTCTGTCCATTTCCTGTCTCCCGAACTGGCGCCACCGCAGCAACGCCGTTCGTCGTCAAAAGTTGCTTTGACCGGCTTTTGGCCCAGAAATGTGTCGTCACTTGGGTCGCTGAACCGCCCATGCAAGGCGAATATCTCGAACTGTGCGGGTGCATCGGGCAGTTCTTCCTTGAACCTTTTGCCCTCAAGTGCCAAATCTGGGGAGATCTTCACGTCGGCTCTCCTGCAGGGCCCTACCCGCTACACGGACAAAATGGTCACCTATCTCGACGCTGCCACGGCCCCGCTCAGAAATACCGGCCAGATCCGCCTCTATGGCGAGGACGGCTTTGCCGGCATGCGCAAGGCATGCGATCTCACCGCGCGCTGCCTCGATGAGCTGGTGCCGATGGTCCAGCCCGGCGTCACCACCGAAGCAATAGACCGCTTCGTCTTCGAATTCGGCATGGACCACGGCGCGCTGCCGGCGACGCTCAACTATCGCGGCTACACGAAATCATCCTGCACCTCGATCAACCATGTCGTCTGCCATGGCATTCCCGACAACAAGCCGCTCAAGGATGGCGACATCGTCAACATCGACGTCACCTACATCCTCGACGGCTGGCACGGCGATTCTTCGCGCATGTATCCGGTCGGCACGATCAAGCGCGCCGCCGAGCGGCTGCTCGAAGTCACGCATGAATGCCTGATGCGCGGCATTGCGGCGGTCAGGCCGGGCGCCCGCACCGGCGCCATCGGCGCCGCCATCCAGACCTTTGCCGAAGGCGAGCGCTGCTCGGTGGTGCGCGACTTCTGCGGCCACGGCGTCGGCCAGTTGTTCCATGACGCGCCGAACATCCTGCATTACGGCAGCGCCAATGAAGGCGTCGAGATGCGGCCAGGCATGATCTTCACCATCGAGCCGATGATCAATCTGGGCCGGCCGCACGTGAAGGTTCTGTCGGACGGCTGGACCGCGGTGACGCGCGACCGCTCGCTGTCGGCGCAGTACGAGCACACGATCGGCGTGACCGACACAGGGTGCGAGATTTTCACGCTGTCGCCCAAAAAGCTCGATCGCCCCGGCCTGCCGGCTTAGAGCGCACCTTACCCGGCGGGAGGCCGTCTATGCCGACTGCACATCCGCGGCATTCGGCAGGTCGATGGTAACGACCAGTCCGCTGGGCTGGTTGTCCTCCAATTCGATCCTACCGCCGTGCCCCTGGACGATGTCGGCAACGATCGAGAGGCCCAGACCGAAGCCATGCTTCGACGCAATGCCGCGCGACGCATCTTCCTTGAAGAATGGTTCGAAAACACGGGCACGTGCCGTCATCGGAATACCCGGCCCGTCGTCCCCTACCGTGATGCGCGCCGCCGTGCCGGTCGCTGTCAAGGCGACAGTGACATTGCCAGCGAATTTGACCCCGTTGTCGCAAAGATTGGCGATCGCACGCGCCAATGCATTGGGCTTGCACCAGCCCAGAAGCCGGTCCGGCCCGGAATATGAGACAGGAAATCCGACATCAGAGAATTCGGCGCAGACGGTTTGCAGAACGCTGGCAATATCGGCGCGCTGCAGCTTCTCCGTCGAAACATCGTTGCGCAGGTAGGTAAGGGTCTCATCGATCAAGATTTCGATGTGCTGGACATCGGACAGGATTGCGGTTCGGATTGGGCCATCATCCATGCGCTCGGCGCGAAGCCGCAGCCGCGTCAAAGGCGTGCGCAGATCATGACTGACGCTGCGCAACATGCGCGTGCGGTTTTCGATCATCGTGCGGATACGCGTCCTCATCCTGTTCAGGGCGCGCGCCAACCCCACCATTTCAATGGAGCCGTGTTCGACGAAGAGCTGGTCGCCATTCTCGATCTCGGCCGAACCGACTGCCGCCGAGATGCGCTTCAACGGATCAGTCACGGCCCAAACCGCAAACAGCCAGATCAGCACGGGCAAGGCAACGAAAGCCATGAACCTATAGAACGAGGCACGGACGAGGCCCGATGTCAGCCAGGAATCGGGCATGCCGAAATGGGCCAGGACGTCCTGCTGGTCGAGGTCGATGACAAACGCGTATCGGCCGCCGACCCTTATCCAGCGTCCCTCAACCGTCCCCCTGTCGATACGCAAAAGCCATTCGACACTTCGCCATTGCAGATAGGATTGGGCAATGCCGGTTATCCGGTCCTTGGGCAATATCTCGAAATCAAAGCCGGCCCGCTTTGCTGTCGCCAGAATTGCGCCACGCGCCTGCGCCGGCGTTTCTTGCAACAAGGCAGCAACAACGGCCGCACGCCTGGCGTTATCTTCCGCGGCGGGAAGATCGGCGTTCTCTATGAAACTCTCGACGACCGAACCGACGAACATGATCACGATCACCGCGATGAAAATGATTGCCACAAACTGCCCACGCACGGACTGTGGCAAGAAACGGCGGATGAAATCCCTCATGCTTCCTCCACCGTCGCGGTGAAGATGTAGCCACCCAACCGAACGGTCCTCAAAAGCACCGGATCGCGCGCATCCTTTTCGATCTTCCTGCGGATTCGACTGATATGGACATCGACGCTACGCTCGATCGGCCCCGCGAGCCCGGCATGGGTTACGCCCAGAAGTTCCTCGCGCGAGAGAACCCGGCCTGCGTTGCGGCAAAACGCAAGCAACAGGTCGAATTCATGCGTCGTGGTCGTCACCCGCGCATTGTTGGGGTCATGCAATTGCCGGCGTATGGGATCAAGGCGCCAGCCGTTGAAACGAAGCACCTTCGACCAGTCCCGCTCGTCGGGATCATAGGCTGTACGGCGCAGCAGCGCCCGTATCCTGGCCGTCAGTTCACGCGCGCTGAACGGTTTCGTCACATAGTCGTCCGCGCCGATTTCCAGCCCGAAGATGCGGTCGATTTCCTCGCCGAGCGCGGTCAGCATCAGGATCGGAATGTTGGTTGCGGCACGAAGGCGGCGGCAGATGTTGAGACCGTTTTCGCCCGGCAACATGACATCGAGCACGATGAGATCGAATTTCTGGGTGCGAAGCGCGGCATTCATCTGGACGCCGCTCTCGGCAATTTCCACGGTCATGCCGTTGTCGGTGAGCGTGTCGCCCAGCATGCGCGCGATCTCCAGATCGTCTTCGACAATGAGGATGCGCGAACCTTGCCTTGCCGACCTGGATTCGGCGCTCAAATCGCTTTGGTGCCGTTGCTGTGCCATTCCGGAGCTTGTCCAGCTTGCATTTGGTGCCCTGGGTAGGCGTCAGAACCGATATCCGACGAGAAGCATCCCTGAAGGCTGGATCTTTTCGACGACGACGGGGCTGTCGGCAGCGTCACCCAAGAGAACGCCGACCCCCGCTTCGCCGCGCACCATCCAGTTCTCGTCGAGCATATATGTGGCGGAAATCGAAAAATCGGCGCGCTTCAAACCGGCGCCGGCATCATAGCGCGCCAGCCCCGAGCGAGCCGATTGCTCGGGCGTGACGCCAAAATAGGCCTGCATGTAGTTTTCGTCGGCGAACACGGCGGACGCGCTGGCGCCGATCATCAACGATTGAGACAGAGGCCGGGTCACCTCGATCCCCACCCTGCCCTCCAGGCCATCGCTGCCGCCGATGGTCTTGTCCAGCTGCGCGAATATTTCGGCCGGACCGAACTTCGCCGCTGCCTTCACGCCGACCGTCGCGCCCATGTCGACATCCCCCAAGCCGCGCAGATGGTCGGAGTCGTCTTCCTTGCGGCCCATCTCATAGCCAAGCCGCGCGCTGAAGGCGAACGGTCCTTGTTCATAAACGGCAATGTTGGCACCAGTCGGATCGATCGTCACCGTGTCGAGGAATGTCGCCGTGACGAAAGGCACCGGCATGATCTTGAATTCATTGCTGCCCTCGTATTTGGGGACGATGATGGCGCCGCCGCCGAGCACGACGTGCCAGTCGGACAGTTTCTGTTCGAAGCGCCCGAAACGGGAAGGCTCGGGCGGCAGGGTAAAATCATCGGAATTCACCGCAATGGCATCTGCCGCCAGCGCGCCGTCCGAATGGGCTGAAAGCAGGATTGCCATGACCGCAAGAGATGCCCGGCCGGCAAATAGTCCAGAGTCAATTTTGGCGAACATGCGTGCTCCAGTATAGCGAGGCAAAGAGCCTCCGGTGGCGTCACCATGTCAGGTGAAAGTGGCCGCATGCGTTAAGTGATGTTAAGTTTTGTTGCGCAATCGTGGTTTCATCTTGCCGTATAGGGAGGCCCTAGGCTGACAGTGGGCTGCCACGATCTGCCGTGGATCGTCTCGCGATCGGAGAACGGAACTGTTTCAATCCAGGCCAGAACAGCTCTAATGTCTGTGCCGGAGCAATGTGGGCGGGGTATGGGGAACACAAGCGACGATGACGAGCGGAGTTTCTTCTCCGAAGCGCCGATGCGGCCTGCTGCGAAAGCCAAGGCGACGCTCGACGAAAAGCCGCATTACCTCGGCCATCGCGACCGCTTGCGCGAGCGCTTTGCCCTGGCGGGTCCGGATGCCCTGCCCGATTACGAACTTCTGGAACTTCTGCTCTTTCGCCTGATCCCTCGTGCCGACACCAAACCGGCGGCCAAGGCGCTGCTGGCACGCTTCGGCACGCTGGCCGAAGTGCTTGGCGCCCCGGTGGGCCTGCTGCAGGAGGTCAAGGGCATCGGCCCTGCGGTGGCACTCGACCTGAAAATCCTCGCCGCAACGGCGCAGCGCATGGCACGCGGCGAGGTCCACGGCCGCGAGATCCTCTCGTCCTGGCAGCAGCTCCTCGACTATTGCCGCTCAGCAATGGCCTTCGAGGCGCGCGAGCAGTTCCGCATCCTGTTCCTCGACAAAAAGAACGCGCTGATCGCCGACGAGGTGCAGCAGACGGGTACTGTCGACCACACGCCTGTCTACCCGCGAGAAGTGATCAAGCGGGCGCTCGAACTCTCGGCGACTGCCATTATCCTGGTCCACAATCACCCGTCAGGCGACCCGACGCCATCGCGCGCCGACATCGAGATGACGAAGGAGATCATCGACGCGGGCAAGCGGCTGGGCATCGCGGTGCACGACCACATCATCATCGGGCGGAAGGGATATGCCAGCATGAAGGGCCTGCTGCTGATCTGAGATGGCAGGGCCGGCGCCAACGCCGGCCGACCCCGACCACGCGATCCCAGAGATCGGGGCGGGCGAAGCCGGCTAGAACAAGCGACTGGCGGAATCAGGAGAGTATGATCATGGCGAAAACAAAAGTCCTTCTTGTCGGCGAAAGCTGGGTGAGTTCGGCGACCCACTACAAGGGGTTCGACCAGTTCGGCAGCGTCACCTTCCATCTCGGGGCAACGCCCCTGGTCGACGCCTTGAAGGACAGCGAATTCGATCTCGACTACATGCCCGCTCATGAGGCCGTCGAGAAGCTGCCTTTCACCATGGAAGGGCTGTCGCAATACAGGACGATCATCCTGTCCGACATTGGCGCAAACTCGCTGCTGCTTCATCCCGATGTCTGGCTGCACGGCAAGACAGTGCCGAACCGGCTCAAGCTCCTGCGCGACTGGACGCTGGCCGGCGGCGGCCTGATCATGATCGGCGGTTACTTCAGCTTCCAAGGCATTGACGGCAAGGCGCGCTGGCATCGCACGGCGGTCGAGGAGGCGCTGCCGGTGACCTGCCTTCCCAATGATGACCGTCTCGAAATTCCGGAGGGCTTTCGTCCCGAGATCACTGGCTCAAGAGACCATCCGCTTTTTGCCGGCATTGAGGGCGAATGGCCGCTGCTGCTCGGTGCCAACGAGGTCGTCGCCCGCGATCGCGACGATGTCGAGGTTCTGGCGCGGCTGCCGCAGGACCAGGGCGGCCATCCCCTGCTGGTCACCGGGCGCCACGGCGAAGGGCGCACGCTGGTCTGGACGTCGGACATCGGACCGCACTGGCTGCCGAACAGTTTTGTCGAATGGCCCGGCTATGCGCGGCTTTGGACCAACGTGCTCCGCTGGGTCAGCAACGCCGTTTGATGATGTCGCCCCAAAGTGCGTTTTTGAGGCAACGACATGTATTAGAACAAAGGTTTGAAGCCGATCAGCATCACCGGGAACGGCGAGCTCGGCCGTTGCCGCCTTCGCCTCACGGTCGTTCACGGCGGATCGGTGTTGCAGTTTCCGGCAACCTGGCTGACCGCTTCGCCGAACCCGGCGAGGTCGAAATCGGCCTCGCCGCGCCCCGCCAGCAGCCCGAACCGCCACGAAAGCTGCAGCCGGTTCGCGGCGACAAGGCGCCTGATGCCATCGGCGCCATCGCGCACCAGCATCCGGCCGCGCGGCCCGACCGACCAGCTTTCGTCGAACTTGCTCTCCTGATCGACCGTAATCGACATGGTGATCTTGCGGCTGGCCGAAACAGCGTCGTTCAGTTGCAGCCATTCAGTCCAATGCGGCTCGCCGTTTGCCCGGCAGGCAATCGTCAGGATCGGGCTGTAGCTCAAGGCACCGCCGCCGGTGATCAGCTTGTTGGTGGCGTAGAGCGAGGCCGTCACGAGGCCGTCTTCATTCGTGCCGAAGCGCCAGTTGTCAGGCACCGTGCCGGCCTGGGCAATGCCGCAGACCGAGATAAGGATCAGCGCGATTGCCGAAGCGTGTCCCAATTCGACGACCAGTCTCAACACGCCCTCCAACAACCAAGCGGCTTGCAATAGAAGCGCAGATAATGATCAAAGCTTGGTCGCCACAGGCCGTCGCTCGCGAAGCATGGCGGCTGTTGCAGTTTGGCAACGAAAAAGGCCGCCTCGAGGGCGGCCTTCCTGTTTCAGCGGAGCGCTGGTGTTATTCGGCGGCCTTCTTCTTCGGCGCGGCCTTCTTCTTGGGCTCTTCCGCGTCGTCGGCCGTCTTGGCGTCGGCCTTCTTGGCGGCGGCTTTCTTCGCCGGCTTCGCCTTGACGGCGGTCTCGTCCTCTTCGTCGTCGGCCATCAGCTCTTCCTTGCTGACCTTGACGTCGGTGACCGAAATCTGACCGAGCAGATGGTCGACCACCTTTTCCTCGAACATCGGCGCCCGCAGCGTGTTCAACGCTTCCGGGTTGTTGCGGTAGAACTCGAAGACTTCCTGCTGCTGGTTTCCTGGATAGCGCCGCACCTGCTCGAACAGGCCGCGCTGCAGCTCTTCGTCCGATACGGTCACGCCGGCCTTCTCGCCGATTTCAGCCAGCACCAGCCCGAGGCGCACGCGGCGCTCGGCAAGCCGCAGATACTCGGCGCGCGCCTCTTCTTCCGTCGTCTCTTCGTCGGCGAAGGTGCGTCCGGCTGCTTCCAGATCACGATTGACCTGCGCCCAGATGTTGTTGAACTCGGCGTCGACGAGCTTCGACGGCGCCTCGAACGAATAAGCCGCATCGAGCTGGTCGAGCAGCTGGCGCTTGACCTTCTGGCGCGTCATGGCGCCGAACTGGTTCTCGATCTGGCCGCGCACGACGTCGCGCAGGCGCTCCAGCGACTCCAGGCCGAGATTCTTGGCGGTCTCGTCGTTGATTTCCAGCGCGCCGGGCTGGGACACTTCCTTGACGGTGACATCGAAGGTCGCTTCCTTGCCGGCCAGATGCGCCGCCTGGTAGTTTTCCGGGAAAGTCACGGTGACCTGCTTTTCCTCACCGGCCTTGGCGCCGACAAGCTGATCCTCGAAGCCGGGGATGAATTCCTTCGAGCCTAGCACCAGCGGCTGATCGGTGCCGGCGCCGCCATTGAAGGCCTCGCCGTCGATCTTGCCGACATAGTCGATGGTGACACGGTCGCCATTGGCGGCCTTGCCGGTCTTCGGCTCGTAGCTGCGCGCCGATTCGGCAACGCGCTGGACCTGCTCGTCGATCTCGGCATCAGGCACGTCGAATACCTGGCGCGTCACCTTGATGTCGGACAAGTCCTTGATCTCGATCGCCGGGATGATCTCGTAGTTGAGGCGGAATTCGAAGTCGGCGCCGCCGGCCAGGATCTTCTCGGCTTCCTTCTCGTCCTCGGTCATGATGACTTCAGGCTGCATGGCAGCCTTTTCACCACGCCCGGTAATGATCGAACGGGTCGAATCGTTGAGGATTTCGTTGACCACTTCGGCCATGAACGACTTGCCGTAGACCTTGCGCAGGTGCTGCACCGGCACCTTGCCTGGACGGAAGCCGTTGATGCGGACCTTGTTGCGGGCATCCGAAAGCCGCGCCATCAGCTTGGCTTCCATGTCACCGGCCGGCACGGTGATCTTGATCTCTCGCTTGAGACCGGAGTTGAGCGTTTCGGTGACCTGCATCGTAAAACCTTTGTTTTCACCAATGAGACTGCCACGGCCTCTGCCGTTCACAGCCTGCCGGTATATTCTTGCCGGGAATGGCTTTTGGTACGGAACCTGGCGATTTGACCGAAAACCCGGCTCAAACTCTCCCAAACTGCGTTCCAAAATGTGAATAAGTTCTTGTTTTTCCTACTTCTTATCACATTCTGCAGAAGCGGATCGTCGCGTCCCGTCACATTTGACACGCCTTTTGTCACAGGCGAGGCCAATTTTCAACAGTCTTCGCATCCCAGCCGATAACCAGCATTCGGGGCCTGCCCCACATCTTGTCGCTGGGCCACATCTTGTCTCTGACATTGACAGAATGATGGCCACATGGGATTGCCGGTCCATGCGGATGTGGCGGAACTGGTAGACGCCCTGGATTTAGGTTCCAGTGCCGAAAGGCGTGGGGGTTCGAGTCCCTTCATCCGCACCACCCTTCGAGCTTCGGGTGGCGGGCCACCCGAAAGCCCTGGCGAAGGAGGACCGGCGCCGTTCAGGCAGGCATCGGATTGAGCTTCAGATGCTGGATCAAGATGATGGTCTTGGCGTCGACGATACGGCCATCGGCGATGCCGGCCAGCGCCTCGTCGAGCGGCATTTCCAGAACCTCGATGTCCTCGCCCTCTTCTTGCGCGCCGCCGCCGGCCGAGATGCGGTCGGCGGGTGAATAGCGGCCGATGAAAAACCAGAGCCGTTCGGTGACGCTGCCGGGGCTCATATAGGGCGAAAACAGCCGCTCGATATCCTTCAAGCGATAACCCAGCTCTTCCTCGGCTTCCTTGCGGATGGCGGTCTCCGGATCGTTTTCGTCCAACAGGCCGGCACAGGCCTCGATCAGCGGCTCGCGGTGGCCGGTGACGTAAGCGGGATAGCGGAACTGGCGCACCAGAAGCACGGTCGAACGCAAGGGGTCGTAAGGCAGGATCACCGCACCATCGCCGCGATCATAGGTCTGGCGGATTTGCGTCTCCCACTGACCGTCGCGCCGGCGGTAGTCGAGGACGGTCTTCTTCAGGATGGCCCAGTCGTCGGAGAGGATTTCCTCCGAACGGACGCGAATACGATCTTCCATCCCGGTCTCCATGCTAAAGCGCGTCGCGCTTCATGCTCCTGTTTATGCCTGTCGTTCTCCCAAAACCGGAGCCACTTTTGGGAGACATGCCTGGCCGAGGCGTAGCCGCGAACCGGCATTTCGGCAATCCCGCCCGTGATTGGTCCAGAAGCCCTTTCACCGCCTCGTGTCTGGCGCAGGCGCCATCGGTCGCCTAAATAGCTGCGAACCCTCCCGGAGTTTCTCATGACAGCGTCGCTTTTCCAGTCGATCACTCTCAACGGCCTCACCTTCCCCAACCGCATCGCCGTCGCGCCGATGTGCCAGTATTCCGCCGAGGACGGCTCGGCCAGCGACTGGCATCTCCATCACTGGATGAACCTCGCAATGTCCGGCGCCGGCATGGTCACGGTCGAGATGACCGATGTCGAGCGGCGCGGGCGTATCACCCATGGCTGCCTCGGCCTTTACTCCGAAGACAATGAAGCGGCCGCCCGCCGCGCGCTGGACGCTGCACGACGCGTCGCCGCACCCGGCACGAAATTCGGCTCCCAACTCGCCCATGCCGGCCGCAAGGCTTCGAACCGCAAGCCGTGGGAGGGCGGCGGACCACTGCAGCCAAACGAGGATCCCTGGCAGACCGTCTCCGCCTCGGCCATCCCCTACGACACCGGCTGGAACGTGCCGCACGCTCTGGAGGACGAGGAGATCCTACAGCTGATCGAGCGCTTCGCCGAGGCGGCAAGGCGAGCCGAACGCGCCGGCTTCGATTTCCTCGAACTGCACGCCGCGCATGGCTATTTGATCTTCCAGTTCCTGTCGCCCTTGTCCAACCAGCGCACGGACCGCTGGGGTGGCGCGCTGGAAAACCGCATGCGTTTTGCCGTCGAAATCACCAAGGCGGTGCGCAAGGCGGTGCCAAAGCTGATGCTCGGCGCAAGGCTGTCCGTGAAGGATTGGGTCGACGGCGGCTTCGACGTGGCGGACGCGATCGAAGTGGCCAAAGCGCTGAAGGACGAGGGCGTTGCCTATCTCTGCTGTTCGAGCGGCGGCAATTCGCCGTTGCAGAAATTGCCCACCGGCCCCGGCTATCAGGTGCATCTGGCGGAGGCGGTGCGCAAGGGCGCTGATATTCCGACCCGCGCCGTCGGCCTGATCGACGACCCCAAGCAGGCCGAAGCGATCGTCACCGAGGGCCGCGCCGACATGGTGGCGCTGGCGCGGGCCTTCCTGGCTGATCCGCGCTGGGGGTGGCGTGCGGCGGCGACATTCAGCGAGACAATCCACCCGGCGCCACAACTTGCCCGTTCGGTGACCACGATGCAGCATTGGATGAAGGCGGCGGGCTGAACGGTTCGCGCTCCCGACACGGCGCTGTAGAGCCTTCAAACAGCCTCTGAGACGTTTGGGCGCAGGCTGACGGCCATGGTTGCAACCAAATTGGCTGCTTTGCGTTGCGGCCATGATGGACAACAAACCTTTTGAAGTGCCGGTCGTCGTCGAACTTGGCCACGTCGGCAAATATCGCCACATCCGCAGCGCCCAGGAGGCCGCGGAGTGCCTGATGACGGTGTGGCCGCTCAATCGCGGCCCGCGCCATCGTGATGCCCTCGACACTTGCCTCAAAGTGCTGGAAGGTTATCGTTCGACAGCAGATGCGCGCCGGGCGCTGATTGAAGCCGCCAAGGAATCGGAAGTGCTGGTGCCCGACGACAGACTGCCCGACGACCGACTGCATTGAGCAGACGGACCTTTCAACCGGAGGTTTTTCATGGCGAAGCTGACTTACAAGATCGTCGAACATGACGGCGGCTGGGCCTACAAGGTCGGAGCGACCTTTTCCGAGACGTTTCCGACGCATCAGGACGCGTTGCGCGCCGCCGAAATCGCCTCGGCCGAGCAGCAGGTCGCCGGAGCGACGGACGGCATCCAGTATGAGGACGCCGAGGGAAAATGGCATGAGGAACTGGCCGACGGCCGCGACCGGCCGCAGACAGAAGTCTCGGATTGATCGGTGTCGCGGTTGATGTGGAGCGGTTCGACGGAGCGCCGACCGCAGCGCCGTCCGGAGAGAGGACGCGCCAGCGGCCAGCGGCTGTCCTTGCGGACTAGCCCTCGAACATGGATTTCCAGAAAATCGGCGTGCGCTTTTCGGAAATCGCGTTCTGGCTATTTGCCGCAATACTGATCGTTGACGTTTTGCCCTGCGTTAGCGTCCGGGCCTGGTGTGTTGTGGGCACATGGGCCTATTGCGCCGGTGTTGCCTTGAGTGTTCAACCCGGAGCCGTCACTGATGCTTCCCGTGGTGTAGGGGTCGACAGTTGTCTGGTCGTTGTTACCGAACAGCCACCAGTCATGATTGTTTGAGTACCTGTCGTCCAGTGACTGCGCCATCGCCGATGTGGCGAGACCAATCGTCAGGACGGATGCTGCGAGAAGTTTTGTAACCATTGAATCACTCCGTATCTTAGCCGCTTTGGTGCGACACTCATAAAACCCGGTAGTCAGCCGAATGGTTCCTTGAAATTGTCGTGAAGCTGAGGTGAGGCCCCGATCAGCCCGGCCGGCGATGCGCTCGATGGATGCGGCGGTTCGCTCCGCGGCCACGAATTGCGGCACGTGCCCCTTGCCGTTGGGCCCCTCGATGCGGCCGAGATCTTGCTCGACCGCCACGTTATCGCAGAACATGGTGTGGAAACGAGTTGGCTTCGACCGAGCCATCCACCTCCGGCGGTCATGTAGTCGGGCAGGGAAGCCGGCGCCGCGGAGATGACATTGCGGCCACCGCCGCGCCGCGCTATCTCAGACCACTCGCCTTCCCGGGCCACTCGCTTGCCGGAGCTTCCCATGCCTGAAATCGTGACCGCTGCCATGCTCGTCATCGGCGATGAGATTCTGTCCGGCCGCACCAAGGACAAGAACATCGGCCATCTCGCCGACGTCATGACGGCGATCGGCATCGACCTGAAGGAAGTGCGCATCGTCCCGGACGAGGAAGACGAGATCATCGCGGCGGTGAACGCCGTGCGCGCGCGCTACACTTATGTGTTCACCACGGGCGGCATCGGGCCGACGCATGACGACATCACGGCCGATTCCATCTCCAAGGCCTTTGGCGTGCCTTGCGAATACGATGCCCGGGCCTATGCCATGCTGGAAGCAAGCTATGCCGCGCGCGGCATCGAATATACCGAGGCCCGCAAGCGCATGGCACGGATGCCGCGCGGCGCCGATCTCATCGACAATCCGGTGTCGGTCGCGCCTGGCTTCCGCATCGGCAACGTCCACGTCATGGCTGGCGTGCCGTCGATTTTCCAGGCCATGCTCGACAATGTCGTGCCGACGCTGAAGGCCGGCACGAAGATGCTGTCGGCGACCGTGCCCTGCCCGTTCGGCGAAGGCCTCATCGGGGGGCCGCTGGGTGATATCCAGAAAGCGCATCCCGATACGATCATCGGCTCCTATCCGAAATATGGCGATGGCAAGTTCTGGACCGAACTGGTCGTGCGTGCCCGCAACCAGGAGGCGCTGGACGCTGCCCGCGCCGATGTCGAGGCGATGGTCGCCGGCTTCGCCAGCAATCCCGGCTGATCTGGTCCAGACCGGAACAAAGCACGACGCTGCAACGTTTCCCCGGCACGAGTTCGCCAGCTCGTGAACTGAGGGATTGTCATGCGATTCAAAACCATCGTCGCCATTCTGCAGAACGAGCAGGACGCCGAGCGCGTGCTCGACTGCGCCATTCCGCTCGCCACCCGGTTCCAGAGCCATCTGGTCGGCATCCACGCCGAAACGCTTCCCGTGCCCTACACCTCTGCCACAGGCTTTCCCGACACCGAATTCCTGCAGGTTTCGGCAGACATGAACCGGGAACGGGCCGAGAAATTAAGGACGCTGTTTCTCAGGCATATCGAGGATTCCGGTCTTTCCTTCGAGTGGCGAAGCCTGGAGAGCTTTTCGGGTGACAGTGCGCTGACCGGGATTTCGAGCGTGCGGGCCGCCGACCTGATCATAGCAGCGCAGCGCGAAACGGGCGGCGATTCCAGCGCGGACGTTGACACGCTGGTCTACGATGCCGGCCGGCCGGTGCTGGTGGTGCCGCACGAGGGTCCGCTGATCACCACCTTCAAACGCGTCTTGCTCGCCTGGAACGGCAGCAAGGAAGCGGCGCGCGCCGCCTTCGACGCGCTGCCCTTCATCATCGAAGCCGAGAAGACCGACATATTGGTTATCGACCCTCCTGAAACGCTCGACGACAGCCCGGAGGCCGCCGGCGCCGAAATCGCGGCAGCGCTGTCGCGCCACGGCGCCACCGTCAGCGTCTCGGTGCAGCAGTCGGGCGGCAGTTCGGTCGATGACATCATCCAGACCAGGATCGCGGAGACCGGCGCCGATCTGCTGGTGCTCGGCGCCTACAGCCATTCATGGCTGCGCCAGCTTCTGTTCGGCGGCGTGACGCGCAGCGTTCTGCGCACCGCGCCGGTGGCAGCCTTCCTGTCGCGGTAAGCCCACGGCGATCGCTGGCCCTTGCCTTGCCAAGGCCCCTGCTCTTGCCAAGATGGGGGCTTTCCAGCTAATTCCGCGCGCATTCCCCTGTTTTCTTGCGCGCGATCCCCGCGTGCTGTGGAGTGCGCGACATGTCCCTTCCCGAAAAAGCCTTTCCGGTCTCCTGGGACCAGTTCCATCGCGACGCTCGCGCACTCGCCTGGCGGCTTGCCGGCGCCAACAAAGGGCAATGGAAAGCGATCGTCTGCATCACGCGAGGCGGGTTGGTGCCGGCGGCGATCATCTCGCGTGAACTTGGCATCCGCGTCATCGAAACCGTCTGCGTCGCCTCCTATCACGATTATACCAGCCAGGGGCAGCTGCAGGTCCTCAAGGAGATCACCCCTGCCCTGCTCGCCGAAGACGGCGCCGGCGTGCTGATCATCGACGACCTGACCGACACCGGCAAGACGGCGGGCATCGTGCGCGCGATGATGCCCAGGGCGCATTTCGCCACCGTCTATGCCAAGCCGAAAGGCAGGCCGCTGGTCGATACTTTCGTCACCGAAGTCAGCCAGGACACCTGGATCTATTTCCCGTGGGATATGGGCTTCACCTACCAGAAGCCGATCGCCGACGACCACGCCGGCTGATTCGCAACTACCCTGTTACAGACCAGCAGCTTGCACCGGGGATGGATTTGCTTTCGCAAACAGGTCCGGCAGAGCCGGATATTTCGCGAAATCGACGTCTATTGGCGGAAATTGGCCAGGCGAATGAAATTTTTTACTTTTATTGCCGACAATTAGCCGTAAGATTCGTGAGACGGCAAACGATTCCGGAGGCTGGGGCTAGCTTCTTCGATGTTGACGAGGCCAACGACACACAATCATCTGGCCGAAAGGGTCCGACGGCTCTTCGGCACCGCGCCGTGCCGCCTGCAGGTTGCCGCCCTGCCCTGGCGCGACACGGGAGACGGCGTCGAAATCATGCTGATCACCAGCCGCGATACCGGCCGTTGGGTTTTGCCCAAGGGTTGGCCAGAGGCCAGGGAGCCGCTCTGCGAGGCCGCGGCGCGCGAAGCCGGCGAGGAGGCCGGGCTACGCGGCCGTGTCTCTCATCTTGAAGCCGGCCGTTACTTCTACGCCAAGGCGCTGGCTTCCGGCGAAGAAGTCCCGTGCGAGGTCCTGGTGTTTCCGCTGCATGTCGACAAAGTCGCGGACCGCTGGAAGGAAAAACGCTCACGCACCCGCAAATGGGTCCGTGCAAGCGAAGCGGTGCGCATGGTCAACGAACCCGACCTTTGCCAGATCATCGCCTATTTCTGCGCCGACCCGCACAGCTTCTCCTGACGGGCGGCCACACCGCGCTCTTTGCAAAATGGGACTGGCTTGCAAAGGCTGGACACGCGTTGCCGCGCATCGACATGAATGCTTTGCTAAGGAATCAAAGGTAGGATTCGGCAGCTCTGGTATTTTTTGATCGATGGCGAATCCCGCAAATCCAATTCCAAACGAGTCCGACGAGCCTGAGCGCGAGCATCGTCCGCGCGTGCTCAAGGGCGGGTCGATCATCACCGGAATTTCGAATTCGGAAGTCGGCTGCACGCTGCGCAATCAACATGAAGGCGGAGCCGAACTGAAGATACCGCTGGAAGCCCGGGTTCCCGATCGCTTCCTTCTCTATGTGCCGCTCGACGGCATTGCCTATCGGTGTGAGGTCCGCTGGCGTCGCAATGACCGTATCGGGGTGCAGTTCACCGGCACCGAGCCAAAACCCAGGCTGCACTACGGCTGATCCATTCAGGCACGACGCTTTGGATCGTTGCCGCGTCCGGATTGCCTGGTGACGGCAAAATTGCGATCGCCGCACCGCATTCTATCCCCGTTATCCACATATGTGACACACAAGATGTTGGGGTCACAAAAGCTACGCAAACGAATCCTTGACGGCGCAAAACGAGTCGCCTTTTATAGGCCATGCGCTCCTGTTGAGAGTGCGACCGGAAAGTTCTGAGCCCGGTCTTTTTCCCGGATTATGTGCGTTTTGCTCGCATTTCCGCCTGGTTACGAGGCCGGCGGAAGCGTTGGAATTGTGGGGCGGTTGGGGTCGATAGGGACAATTGTCGGGCTTGAATAAATTGTCTGTTAATACTATATTTAGTGTTTGCAGGTAGGTTCGACGCTAGATAGTGTGAATTTCCCTCGACCGAGGGAATCGGAAAAAAATCAGTTTTGAGGGACCCGTGGGTTCGTCGGCACGTTGGACAGGCACTTCGCAAGGAGTTTGACCAGCAGGGCCGGCGGAGGCTGCGAAATGGAGAGCCGGCCGTTTTCGAACGCCGGCAGACGGCGGACATGCGCGTTTCGCATCGGGGGCAGAAATCCCTGGGGAAAAGCGCTACATATAGACAAAAGGGACCGGACCAATGCGCATCGAGCGTCGTTTCACCAAGCCAGGACAGTCCGCCTATGCGGAGATCGAATTCCGCAAGGCGCTTTCGGAGATCAAGAATCCGGATGGCTCGGTGGTGTTCCGCTTGGACAATATCGACGTGCCGGCGCAGTTCTCCCAGGTCGCAGCCGATATCCTGGCACAGAAATATTTCCGCAAGGCCGGTGTTCCGGCACGCCTGAAGAAGATCGAAGAGAACGACGTCCCCTCCTTCCTGTGGCGCTCCGTCGCCGATGAGGCGGAACTCGCCAAGCTGCCGGAAGCCGAGCGCTACGGTTCCGAGATCGACGCCCGCCAGGTCTTCGACCGCCTTGCCGGCACCTGGACCTATTGGGGCTGGAAGGGCGGCTACTTCAAGGCGTCGGAAGAAGACGCACGCGCCTTCCGTGACGAGCTTGCCTACATGCTGGCCACCCAGCGCGTGGCGCCGAACTCGCCGCAATGGTTCAACACCGGCCTGCACTGGGCCTATGGCATCGACGGCCCGAGCCAGGGCCACTTCTATGTCGACCCGTTCACCGGCAAGCTGACCAAGTCGAAATCCTCCTACGAGCATCCGCAGCCGCATGCCTGCTTCATCCAGGGCGTACAGGACGACCTCGTCAATGAGGGTGGCATCATGGATCTGTGGGTGCGTGAAGCGCGCCTGTTCAAATACGGCTCCGGTACCGGCTCCAACTTCTCGCTGCTGCGCGGCGAAGGCGAAAAACTGTCCGGTGGCGGCCGCTCGTCGGGCCTGATGAGCTTCCTCAAGATCGGCGACCGCGCGGCGGGCGCCATCAAGTCGGGCGGCACGACGCGCCGTGCCGCGAAAATGGTCATTGTCGACGCCGACCACCCCGATATCGAGGAATTCATCGACTGGAAGGTCAATGAAGAGCAGAAGGTCGCCTCGCTGGTGACCGGCTCCAAGATCGTCAAGAAGCATCTCGAAGCGATCATGAAGGCCTGCGTCAACTGCGAAGGCAATGGCGACGACTGCTTCGATCCGTCGATCAACTCCGCGCTGAAGCGCGAGATCAAGGCGGCCAAGAAGTCCGCCGTGCCGGAGAACTACATCTACCGCGTCATCCAGTTCGCCAAGCAGGGCTACAGCTCGATGTCGTTCAAGACCTACGACACAGACTGGGATTCGGACGCCTACCTCACGGTTTCGGGCCAGAATTCCAACAATTCGGTGTCGCTGAAGGACAATTTCCTGCGTGCCGTCGAGGACGATGCCGACTGGCACCTGACCGCCCGCAAGGACGGCAAGGTGCTGAAGACGCTGAAGGCCAGGGATCTCTGGGAAAAGATCGGTTACGCCGCCTGGGCGTCCGCGGATCCCGGCCTGCATTTCAACACGACGATGAACGACTGGCACACCTGCGCTTCCGCCGGTGCGATCCGGGCGTCCAACCCGTGCTCCGAATACATGTTCCTCGACGACACGGCCTGCAATCTCGCCTCGATCAATCTGCTGCCCTACCGCAACGCCGACGGCACGATCGACATCGCAGCCTACGAGCACACGGTGCGGCTGTGGACCATCGTGCTCGAAATCTCCGTCATGATGGCGCAGTTCCCGTCGAAGGAGATCGCCAAGCAGTCCTACGAATACCGCACGCTCGGCCTCGGCTATGCCAATATCGGCGGCCTGCTGATGACGTCGGGCATTCCCTACGACTCCGATGAAGGCCGCGCGATCTGCGCCGCACTCACCGCGATCATGACCGGCATGGCCTATGCCACCTCGGCCGAGATGGCCGGCGAACTCGGCGCCTTCGCCGACTACGACCGCAATGCCCAGAACATGCTGCGCGTCATGCGCAACCATCGCCGTGCCGCCTATGGCGAGAAGCAGGGCTACGAAAAGCTCGCCGTCAACCCGGTGCCGCTCGTCGCTTCCGACCTGAAGCAGCAGGACCTTGCAACCCACGCCAAGGCCGCCTGGGACCGCGCCATCGAGCTCGGCGAGGAGCATGGCTACCGCAACGCGCAGGCGACCGTCATCGCGCCGACCGGCACGATCGGCCTGGTCATGGATTGCGACACCACCGGCATCGAGCCCGACTTCGCGCTGGTGAAGTTCAAGAAGCTGGCCGGCGGCGGCTATTTCAAGATCATCAACCGCGCCGTGCCGGAAGCGCTGCGCACGCTCGGCTATTCCGAAGCCCAGATCGCCGAAATGGAGGCCTATGCGGTCGGCCACGGCAACCTCAACCAGGCGCCGGCCATCAATCCCGGCGCGCTCAAGGCCAAGGGCTTCACCGACGACAAGATCGCGGCGCTCAACGCAGCCTTGAAGTCGGCCTTCGACATCAAGTTCGTCTTCAACCAGTGGACGCTCGGCGCCGACTGGGTGAAGGAGACGTTCGGCTTCACCGACGAGCAGCTCAACGACTTCTCGTTCGAGATGCTGCCGGCGCTCGGCTTCTCCCGCAAGGACATCGAGGCCGCCAACATCCATGTCTGCGGTGCCATGACACTGGAAGGCGCGCCGTTCCTCAAGGCCGAACACCTCGCCGTGTTCGACTGCGCCAGCCCGTGCGGCAAGATCGGCAAGCGCTCGCTTTCGATCAACAGCCACATCCAGATGATGGCGGCGGCACAGCCCTTCATTTCCGGCGCCATCTCGAAGACCATCAACATGCCCAACGATGCGACGGTGGAAGATGCCAAGGGCGCCTACATGCTGTCGTGGAAGCTGGCGCTGAAGGCCAACGCGCTCTACCGCGACGGCTCGAAACTGTCGCAGCCGCTCAACTCCTCGCTGCTCGCCGATGGCGAGGACGATGAGGATGAAGCCGTCGAGCAGCTGCTCGCCGCACCTGCGGCAGCGCGTGCCGCACAGATCACCGAGCGGATCGTCGAGCGCATCATCGAGCGCGTGTCGCGCGAGCAGGAAAAGCTGCCCGGCCGCCGCAAGGGTTACACGCAGAAAGCCAAGATCGGTGGCAACACCATCTTCCTGCGCACCGGCGAATATGACGATGGCCGTCTCGGCGAGATCTTCATCGACATGAACAAGGAAGGCGCGACTTTGCGTGGCCTTCTCAACAACTTCGCCATCGCCATTTCGTTGGGCCTGCAATATGGCGTGCCGCTCGACGAATATGTGCACGCCTTCACCTTCACCAAGTTCGAGCCGGCCGGCATGGTGCAGGGCAATGACGCCATCAAGAGCGCGACGTCGATCCTCGACTACGTGTTCCGCGAGCTGGCGATCTCCTACCTCGGCCGCAACGATCTCGCTCATGTCGACCAGTCGGACTTTTCCAACACCGCACTTGGCCGTGGCATCAGCGAAGGCAAGACCGATGCGGTCTCCAAGGGCCTGACCCGTGGCGCCTCGCCGGTGAAGCTGGTGTCGCGCGTCAGCGGCAACGATCCGAAAGGCTTTGCGGCCCCATCGGGCGCCCCTGCCCGCTCGGCACCGACCGCCTTCTCCGGCTCCAACGTGCTGGCGCTGAAACCCGCCAGCGACGAAGCGGTCGCCTACAAGCGCGACTATGAGGAGCGGGCGAAGGAACTGGCCGAGGACATCGCCTTCGAGGAAGCGGCGGGTGCTGCCTCCGATGCCACGGCGGGATTGTTCACCGACGCGGCGGCCGTCGAGGCGGCCGAAGCAAAAAAACTCGCCAACGACCGCCGCGCCAAATCGCTGCTCCAGGGCTACACCGGCAATTCCTGCTCCGAGTGCCAGAATTTCACGATGGTGCGGAACGGGACCTGTGAGAAGTGCGATACGTGTGGCTCGACGAGCGGGTGCAGCTGAGATCTAGTGCCACCTCGGCTTACAGTTCGCGAGATCATTCGCCTGCTGGAGGCCGATGGCTGGTATCTGGTTGCAACCAAGGGCAGCCATCGCCAATATAAGCATGAAGTCAAAGCCGGCCGCGTCACCGTGGCTGGCAAGCCGTCTGAAGAGGTTGCGCCAGGAACACTGAACAGCATCCTCAAGCAGTCAGGTTTGAAGGAGTGATGACATGCGTTACGCGGTGGTGATTGAAAAAGCAGGAAATAATTTTTCTGCCTATGTGCCGGACCTACCCGGCTGCATCGCGACAGGTGCCACTGTGCCTGAAGTGGAAACCGAGATTCGCGATGCAATACGCTTTCACATCGAAGGTTTGCGAGCCGATGGGCTGGATGTGCCCAAGGGTGTCAGCCTCGCGGAATACGTAGAGGCATAGAGGCAGGCCTCCACTCGATCCGGATCAGGCTCTGGTCCGGGCGTCTAACTCGCCGGCAACACCCTTAGCGTCTGCTTGTCAAACAGCGGCTCGTCCTGGCCGATGCGGACGAACAGCAGCTTCCGACCCTCGCCCAAGGGCACTTCGAAATACTGGATGCCATCAGGCATTTCGCCCCAGCAGCCGCAGGGTGGGTCGGGAACCTCATCGGGGCTGGCCAGTGCTTTCAGTATTTTCGCGATCCAGGGATGTGTAGCGTTTGACGGCGGCAAGCGCGGCGCTCTCGGTGTAAGGCGTCGCAATAACTTGTTTGCATCTGGCCATGCCTTCGGCCTGCCCAGATCAAAGCCTCTCAGCATGCCATCTCAGATGATCGTCCATGAAGCTGGAGATGAAAAGATACGAGTGATCGTATCCATCCTGCATCCGCAGCTTTAGCGGAATACCTGCTGTGGCGCAGGCCGCCTCAAGCAGCCAAGGCCTCAGCCCGTCGTCAAGAAATCCATCCGACGTTCCCTGATCCACCAAAAATTCGGGGAAACGGTATCCGTCGTCGATGAGCGACGTCGCGTCGCAAGTTCGCCATGAGGCCTCATCCTTGCCGAGATACTTTTCAAAGGCCGGTTTCGACCAGCCGGCGGTGCTTGGCTGGGCGATCGGGGCGAACGCCGAGCAGCTCTTGAACCGCTGCGGATTCTTCAAGGCAATCGTCAGCGCGCCATGCCCGCCCATCGAATGGCCAAAGATTGCCTGGCGTGCCATATCGGCTGGAAATTCAGCCGCGATGAGGGCCGGCAACTCCTCGGCGACATAGGAATACATACGATAGTTCTTCGCATAAGGCTCTTGCGTCGCATCGAGATAGAAGCCGGCGCCGGAGCCGAACTGCCAGTTGTCTTTTTCATCCGGAATGTCGGCCCCGCGCGGGCTGGTGTCGGGACAAACGACGATCAGGCCGAGCTCGGCCGCCATGCGCCTGTACTCGCCCTTGTCCATTACATTGGCGTGGGTACACGTCAGGCCTGAGAGATACCACACAACGGGACAAGGCGCCTCCCGCGCCTGCGGAGGTATGAAAACGGCAAAAGTCATGTCGCAACGGCAACTCGTCGACAAATGGGAATAGACGCCCTGCACGCCGCCATGGGCTTTCGCTTGAGAGATGATTTTCATGTGTTCTCCACGTTGCAGGTCGAATGACGGTCGGCCCCACCACTACCCCAGCGGCAAGCACTTGCGTCCTGCCATCGTATGGTTCCTGTGTCGACGGATCTCAGCGCGGAAAAAGAACCTCGCCCATTCCAAGCACTGCGTTATCCCCGCCATATTTGCGCGGTGCGCTCCCCAGAAGCGGCCGTTTCAAAATGCCCTCGGCAATCAGATAACGATCGATGATGGCGGCGAAGACGCTTTCGGGTGCGCCGCATTCGACGAAGCTCGGCGACATGCGTGCCGGCGCGCGATCGAGAAGGATCGAACCGCGACGCATCAGATAGCCGGGCATCTCACCGGTGCCACCGGCCACCACCAGGGTGCCGGCGATCATACGGCTGCCTGCATGGTCGCCGGAGCCTTTCAGCACCGCGATCAGGCCGCGCCGCATGCGGTCCGCGGCGAAGGCGCCCGCTTTGCCCCTGACAATCAAAACACCGCCGTTCATGCCGGCCAGTTCCCCGACGAGCGGCGCACCGAGGTGGTCGCCGGCATTGCCCGTTATCTCAAGCCTGCCGCCGCGCATGCCGGAGCCGGCGTGTGGACCCGCATTGCCTTCGATCGTGAGCTTGCCACCGCGCATGGCGCGCCCGGCCTGGGCGCCGGCATTGCCAACGAGGCGAACCGACCCACCCCGCATGCCTTGCGCCACAAGGTCGAGGCGCGTGCTTCCGCCCTCGAACACGATGTTTGTCGGATCGCTGCCGGCGACGCGAAAAATGTCGCCCACCTTCGAGCCGTGCTTCGTCATGCCGATCTGGATTCTTTCAACGTCGCGCCTGTCGATCCCGGCCAGCCGCTCCGGCGTCAGCGGCGACAGGTCAAGGCGCTCCGGCGGCTCGGCAACCAGGGTGAAGGTCAGCGCCTTCATGGCAGCATATCCTTCAGCGAGTAGATGAATTTTCCGAGCTTGCCGCCGTAATTGCCGGCGCTGATCCGAACCGCGCCTCTTTTCGGGCCGAGCTCTATGACAGCCTTGATGCCGGCCTTCATCGCGGCGGCAACTGCATCATTGGTCTCACCATCGATGACGATTTCCAGGACAGCGTTGATGTCGGGACCGAGTTCACTCGCGACGACGCCGCGCAGTGTCGGCGCGTAGGCTTCGTTGGCCGAGGCGATCATGCCTTTGTATTTGCCACCAATCTTGGAACCCGAACGGGCAATGCCGCCCGGAAACGGCACGATGGCGCCAGGCACCATGCCGATCGCAGCGACCGCGGCCTCGGCAGCGGCCAAAGCGCTGGCGCTGCTTTGCGCCATGACAAAGAAATTGCCGCCACCGACAGCTTCCTTCGTCAGTCCGGTCGTTGCTTCGCACAGGAACTCGCCATCCATGACGGGAATACGCCAGAAATGCCTGTCGCCGATCTTCTTGGAGATCTGCCAGCCGTCGCCGAAATAACGCAGTGCCGAACCGAGCTTGAGCTCGGCGCTGCCCTGCAGCCCGGCAAAGCAGGCGGAACCCGGCGAGGTCAAAACGCACTGGCCGACACGATTGAGCAGTTGTTTCTGCAATTCGTCCGTTCCCATCGCGAAAATCATGACGCGGCAGCCCGGCCGGCCATCCGGTGTGGCCGATGGCGGCAGGTCGAGATCGATTGCCGCTTCGCAGCCGCAACCGATCACCGAGGTGGCGAAGCCGGTCATTGTGATCGCCGCCTGGCGAGCCCATTTCCGGCTCGGCGCGGTGATGACGATGGCGGTTGCGCGCATGCCGAAGGCTTCCGCGAAGGTATCGTCGATCGTTACGCCATTGATGCTCATGTTCGGCATGGCACCTCGCCGAATGGCTGTTCGCGCGCAATCGCGGAATCCGGGAAATTAAACCAGTCCAGCGATAGGCCGTAGCGCTGCTGGTGATAGTCCTCGAGCCGTCGCACCATTGCCTTGTCGACAGGCGGCTTGAGCCTCAATGCCTTGCCCCAGCGGTAATGGATGATTTCCCCGTCTTGCACGACGAGATCGCCATCCTTGAAAACATACGCCGCCTGTCCGAGCATTTTCGCGATACTGCGGTCCCTGCGATAGACAGCGACGTCGGCTGTTGCGCCGGCGCCGAGATGGCCTCGATCCGTCAAGCCGAGCAGCTTGGCTGGCGCCGCGCGCGTCATGATGGCGATTTCCTCGAACGTGTATTCGCGGTCGATTGCGGCCAGGGTAGAGAGCGCCAGGGCGGATAGGGAAAGTCCGGCGGCCATTTCGGTGCGCGCTTCCCGGCTCATCAGCAGTTCGAACAGCGCCGGATAGGCGGTAAAAGGTGCACCGTTGGGATGATCGGTGGTGAAGAACACACGCCAGGGATCGTCGATCAGGAGAAAAAGCTCGAGCCCGATCGCCCACTGCATCGTGCCGTAGAAGTCCTTGCCATAGCTGTAGGGCACGATGCCGCCGCCATTGCCGTCACCGTCATGAATGACGGTCTTTTTCGGATGCGCGCTGCCGCGCGCCGAAAATTGCCGCATGACGTCGGAGGAGACCGTGACCGTCTGGCCGAACATCACCTGGCCGATATCGATGGTGACTTCCGGCGTCGCGTTGACCAGTTCGGCAAGCCGTGCGGCGGCAGAGGAAAACCCGCGTTTTCCTTCCGTGCCATAGCCATAGAACTGGAGGTGGGCGAGATGCAGCGGCAGTCCATCCGCCGCTGCAATCGTCGCAGCCGCCGTATCCGCCGATCCGGGGCTGCCCAGATTGTTGCAATGGACATGCAAGGGATGCGGCAAGCCAAGATTGTCGACGGCGGCCTGCAGCGTCTTGACGATCTTGCGCGAACTGACGCCATAGGAAGGCACGACATCATCCAGCGAGAAGGTGCGGACGTTCTCCTTGAAGGCGGCCGCCGCACCGGCGTTGATCACCTTGACCCCAAGCGCTCGCGTCGAAGCGACCGTCCAGGCGACATAGTCCTCGATCATCGTCCGGGGGGCGTCGTCGCGGATCATCGACAACAGGAAATCGTCATTGCCGAGAATGGCAAGGGTCGCTTTGTCGATGATCGGGATGTCGGCCAGTTCGAGATGCGTGTGCAGCGCCGCTCCCGGCGACATCGCCGGCTCGACGACCGTCGTAAAGCCCATCTTTGCGTAGAGGCAGCCGGTCTGGAAGGTCGACCAGCCGGCATTGGAGAGCGGCGTCATTGCTGGCCGCAGCTGATGGGCGGCATGCTGTTCGGGCAAGAGCAGCCGCGCGGTGTTCACATTGCCGCCACCGATGTGGGAGTGGATGTCGATGGCGCCAGCCATCACGATGCAGCCGCTGGCTTCGATGGTCCGGTCGGCCGCCCCTCCCGCCGGCGCCGGAACGATCTTGTCGTCCTTGATCCAGAGGTCGCCCTTGTCGAGACGGCCGTTGACGGGATCGATGATGTCGCCGCCGGCGATTTTCGTCAGCATGGCAGTGCCTCGGCGAAAGCGTGGGTAGCGATCAGGCGGATGATCGTCGCGGCGGAGGGCAATTGCGAGGCCGCTTGCGCATCGATCGACCTGAGCGAGCCCGTGCGGCTGGAGTAGACAACCGCATCGTGATCGACTCCAGCCTCGCCGATGGCCATGGTGACTGCGGCGCCGGCAACCGGCTTTTCCGTTTTCGTCAGCACAATCAGCGCCATGCGTGCCCTTTTTTTCTGTAGTTGAGCCGTTGCGGCGGAGATCCGCAGGTGCAGGTCAGCTTCGCCGGCAGCGATCATGCGCTCCACATCGCAGCGCCAGGGATCGAATTCAGGGAGGCCGCGCGCAAAGCCGGTGCGCAGCGGAAAACCTGTCATCCAGGCCGAGGCGAGCGCGCTTCCCCACCCGTTTTCGCTCGCCGGCAGATAAAGGCCGGATGCGCGCGATTTGCGATTGAGATCGGCGATCAGTCCTTGCAGCATCTCCAATGCCAAGCCTTCGGCGGCGTGGCCTGAAAACAGGAACACGGGAAAATGCGCGGCCGCCAGAGTTTTGGCAAAATCATTGAAATTCGACACCGGTTGCGATGTACGCCGCCCTTTGTACTGTGCCCTCAGTGCCGCCAGCGTGGCGGCGAGGCTAGCTTGGCCACAGGAAAGTTGCGTTGCCTTGCGTCCGCCGTTCAGCGGCGGCACAGACATCCCGTTTGGGCCTACCACGAAAAACGCGCGCTGGTTGCCGGTCGAGAGGTCGGGAACCGTCCCGGCAAGTTCGCCGACAAGACCATGATGGATCCGCGGGAGCTCGCCCACGATCACCACGACATCGGCACGCCGGCGCGTCTCTCCGGGGGCGACGGTCATTGCCCCCTTGTCGGTAAAAAGCGCGGTCTCTCGGGCAAGTGCCGCACCATCGGCATGGTCGTATGCCGCGCCAGCCCGCTCAGCCAGCGCGATCGCCGCCCTCGTGCCATCTATATCCGTATCAAAGCTGAAAACCGGGCACCGACTTGACGACAATAGCGACGCGGCATGCGCAGCCGCGTGCTCAATCAGCGCTTCCCGGTTGCCGATCCAAGCAACCGCCATTCGCTAAACTACTTTCTGGTGCCGGCTCGATCCTAGACGAAACTGGATTGGCCGTGAACCCCACCCTGCAGCGGATCAGCGAATGTTTTCATACGCGTCAACAAATTCCGACCCTGCTTAGTCATATTTGACGTAAGCGAAGCGTTGGTCGGTCAGTGGAGTGCCCTCCAGTGCCCCGCCTTCCTTGGCCGGCTGCCACTGGACAACATCCTCGATCTTTTTCGCCAACTCGAAATCCTTGTCGGTAATGCCTTTCGCCGCGTGATTCGTCAGGCGCACCTCGACCCAGGCATAGGAGGCGGTGATATCAGGATGGTGCCACGCCGCCTCGGCGAGATGACCAACCGTGTTGATGACCATGAGCGTCGATTTCCAGCTGTGGGTCTTGTATTTGCGCCGGATCCAGCCGTTTTCATAACGCCATTTCGGCAGCTCCTTCTCAAGCCGGTCGGCGATCTCGGCTTCCGAATAGACCTTTTCCTTGACTGTCTCGTTCATCTCGACCTCCGCGAATTGCTCGGTCTGTCACACGCCGGAGCCGGCAAACACGTATGCGTTCTCTTTGGCTTGCCCCATCGACGAAAACAGTTATCATGGTACCGGGCACCTAAACTTCCATGATGCATCCATGATGCACCCATCGGGGGGCAGATGTCGAATTCTGTTACCATACGAGTGCCCGCTCGCCTGCACCTTGGCTTCCTTGATCTCAATGGCGATGCTGGACGGCGGTTCGGCAGCGTCGGGCTTCCATTGAGCGAACCCGAAACCGTCGTCACCCTGTCGCGGTCCAGCGAGACCATCGTCGAAGGCTCCGAGAGCACCCGCGCCAGCGAGCATCTGTCGACGCTCTGCAAGCATCTCGGCATTCGCGGCCAGCACCATCTGGTGGTCGAGCAGTCGATCCCCAGTCATGCGGGTCTGGGCTCCGGCACGCAGATCGCCCTTGCCGTCGCCTCGGCGTTGCGCACGCTCCACAATCTGCCTCTGGACATCGCCGGCGACGCTAACCTGCTCGAGCGGGGCGGCCGATCCGGCATCGGCATCGCAAGTTTCGAAGACGGCGGCGTCATAGTCGACGCCGGCAAGAACGACCGCGGCGGAACGCCTCCGGTCGTCGCGCGGCTGCCGTTTCCGGAAGAGTGGCGCGTCCTCCTCATCCTCGACCATTCCGGGCATGGACTGCATGGAGCAGCCGAGGTTGCGGCGTTTCGCTCGCTGCCGCCATTCCCAACGGCAGGCAGTGGGGAGATCTGCCGGAGGGTGCTGATGGGCATAATGCCGGCTTTGGTCGAGCGGGACCTTCCGGCATTCGGCGCCGCCGTCACCGCGATACAGATGCTGATCGGCAGCCATTTCGCCCCGGCCCAGGGCGGCGTGTTCACCTCGAAGCGGGTCGAGATGGTGGCCCACTGTCTCAATGAAGCAGGCGCCGTCGGCATCGGCCAGAGTTCCTGGGGGCCGACAGGCTTTGCCTTCGCGCCATCGCAGGACGCCGCACTCAAGTTCGTCGACGCGGTTCGGAAGACGACAGTTGAGGGCGGCCTTGAGGTCAAGATCGTCAAGGGCAGGAACTCCGGCGCGAAGATCAGTTCAACCAGGCTGGATCTCGTCGGCAGCTGACGCTTCAGTTTCAGGCAGAAAGGCAAGAAATGGCCCGCAAACACATCCTGCACATGCTGACACCGTTGAAGCAGATGAGCCCCTTCGACGTGAACATGGCGCTCGACGCAGGTTTCGACGCCGTCGTCCCCTATGTCGATGTGGGCCTGGCCGAAGTGACAGGACTGGTCCAGGACGCGATCTTTTCACGCCCGCCGGATGCGGGTGTCGACACCGGCATCTTCATCGCCGGGAAGGATGCCTCGTTGGCGCTCGACATGTTCGACGCCGCGAAGAAGGCGATGGTGCCGCCTTTCCAGGTTTCGGTATTTGCCGATCCAGCCGGCTCGTTCACCACAGCCGCGGCGATGGTGGCCAAGGTCGAAAAGGCGCTGGAGAAGAAATTCCAGCGTGCGCTCAGGGATACGAGGGTGGCTGTTTTCGGCGCCACCGGAGTCGTCGGCTTCTGCACCGCCGTCATCGCGGCAGGGGAAGGTGCCCGGGTCACACTTGTCGGCCATGACGGCATCGAACGGGTCAAGCAGATCGCGGCCGAGATCGAAAGCAGGTTCCACCTCACCGTCGATGCGGCTGACGGATCGAGCGACGCCCGCAAGACAAAGCTGGTCGAAGCCAACGAAATTATCCTGGCTTGCGCCAAAGCTGGCGTCCAGGTGGTCTCCAAAGCCCAATTGAAAGGCAATGACCTGCTTATTGCGGCCGACGTCAATGCCGTTCCCCCGGCCGGCATCGAAGGATTGGCCGTCAATGCCAATGGTGATCCACTCGATGCGGCAAAAGCTGTCGGCATTGGTCCGCTTGCCATCGGCAATGTCAAATATAAGGTCGAATTCGGTCTCTTCAAAAGAATGATCGAATCCGAAAAGACGATCACGCTCGGTTTTCAGGAAGCGTTTTCCCTTGCACGCGAGATTGCCAAGTAACGCCGGATCTCTTTTGATCGCGGCAATTTCAGGCCGGGCGCTGGCCGCCGCCGCGCGTCGCGCCGGCTATCGTCCGCTGGTCGCCGATTTCTTTTGCGATACGGACACCGTCGCGCTCGCAGAACGCGCGACAATGCTGCCAGGCGACCTGCAAGGAGGCATCGACGGCGAGCGCATCATCGACACGCTTCGGCGATTGGCTGGCGACGACCTGCCGGCCGCCATTGTCCTGGGCTCAGGGTTTGAGCGGATGCCTGAGACCGTGGACAAAATCGCGCGACACTTTCGGCTCGCCGGCAATGGCGGCGCCGCGATCCGCAGGATCAAGGATCCGCAGTTGCTGGCCGATGATTGTGCCGAACTCGGCATCCCGCATCCGCAACTGCGATGGGACCAGCCGCCTGACCCGGAGAACTGGGTGGTCAAGACCGCGGGCGGCGCCGGCGGCGGACACGTCAGACGAGCAGCCGGAGAAAGCCCGACCGCCGGCCGCTACTTCCAGCGCTTCGTTGCCGGTCGCAGCATCTCGGCCCTGTTCGTCGGCAATGGTCAAACCGCGCACCTCGTGGGTTTCAGCCACCAATGGACGTCTCCCGCCCCCACAGCGCCCTATCGCTACGGCGGCGCCGTACGGTTGAGACGCTTCGATCGCAGACAGGCGGCGGTCATCGGCGGCTGGCTCTCAAGTCTGACGCGGCGCGCCGGCCTGCTTGGATTGTGCAGCGCCGATCTGATCCGCGGACCGGATGGCTACACGTTCATCGAGATCAATCCGAGGCCGGGCGCCACCCTCGACATTTTCGACGATGTTGACGCGCCATTGATCGAAGCGCATCTGCGCGCCGCGACGGGTCAGGTCTTCCGCTTGCCGCGCTTCGTCGATTCGATGGCGTCGATGGTGACCTACGCCGCGACGCCAATCACTCACTTTCCGTCGATTGCCTGGCCTGAATGGACAGCGGACCAACAGTCGGCTGGCACCCGTCTGATTGCCGGCGACCCTGTCTGCACGGTCTTCGCGCGCGGTCCGAGCGCCCAATCGACCAAGCGGCTCATCAAGGGACAAGCCAGCCAATTGCAACTCCAATGGGAAGGAGACCGGACATGAAAGACGGTTCGGCATTCCTGAACGACAATGCACAGCGCATCGTTGACGGCATGATCGGCGACGCCGAACGCCTGCGTATCGTCGTTTCCAAGGGAGCATTGGGCGAGCGCCTGATCGATGCCGGCGCCAAGACCGTCGGCAGCGTCGAGGCCGGGATGCGCATGGCTGAGGCTGCGATGGGCGGTCTCGGCAGCGTTTCGGTATTCATGGATCGCGCGTCACAGCAATGGCCGTTCACCGTCGAAGCGCGATCTTCGCAGCCGGTGCTGGCCTGCCTGGGCAGCCAGTATGCGGGCTGGAACCTGTCTGGCCAGGACTATTTCGCGATGGGATCTGGGCCTGCGCGGGCCCTCGCCCGGGTCGAACCGCTGTTCGAAACACTTTCCTATCATGACATCGCATCGTCCGCGGTGCTTATCCTTGAGACGGCCGAACCGCCTCCCCGCGCGACCGTTGAGAAAGTGAGCAAGGCAACTGGACTGGCGACGGAAAAGCTCACCTTCCTCTACGCGCCGACACAAAGCCTTGCCGGCGGCGTGCAGATCGTGGCGCGCGCGCTCGAGGTTGCCCTGCACAAGATCAACGATCTCAAATTCCCGCTGGAAAACGTTGTCGACGGCATCGGAACGGCGCCGATCCCCGCCCCCCATCCGGATTTCCTGACCGCTATGGGCCGAACCAACGATGCCATCATCTATGGCGGCAGCGTCCAGCTCTTCGTCAAAGGATCGGCGAAGGAGGCTGGCAAACTCGCGGAAAAACTTCCCAGCAGCGCCTCACGGGACTACGGCCAACCCTTCGCCGAGATCTTCACGCGGTTCAAGGGCGATTTCTATGCCATCGACCCGTTGCTGTTCAGCCCGGCTGAAGTGATCGTGACAGCGATCGAAACCGGCGATACTTTTCGCGCCGGTCGGCGTGATCTGAAGATGCTCGAACGGAGTCTCGGCTAGGGCATGGCGGTGCAAAGGGATTCGTCTGTCATTCGCCCGCCCGGCGACTGCCTTCCGTGCAGCCCTGCCGCGGACGCTGCCATGAGGGCCTGGAATCGCTCGCGCCGCCGACATTCCCGCACCCGAGAGGCCACATGATCCCTCGCATCCTGATCGTCAGCGACAAAGTGGACACCGGCTCCAACGGCCTGGCGGCAGGACTTGGTCGGGGGGGCGCCGCCGTTACAGCCGTGCCGCTGGCGGCGATCGCATTCGATACCAGCAGCCCGAGCGGACTTACGATCCCCGGCTTCGGCGGCACGCTGCCCGACGCCGTGCTCGTCCGTTCGATCGCCGCCGGATCGTTTGAAGCGGTTACCCGGCGCCTCGGGGTGCTGCACGCGTTAAGCAGACTGTCGGTTCCCGTATGGAATTCCGCGCAGGCGATCGAGCGCTGCGTCGACAAGTCGATGACGACATTCCTCCTGAAAAATGCCGGCCTGCCTACGCCACGCACCTTTGCCGCAGAAGGACTTGCCGTCGCCGAGGAGGTCGCGGCGCAAGAGCTTCCGCGGGGACCGCTGGTGCTGAAACCATTGTTCGGGGCGCAAGGCCGCGGCATAAAGCTGATCCGCACGCTCTCGGACCTGCCGGCCGCAGAAGAGGTGAACAGCGTCTACTACCTTCAGCAATATGTGTCGCGTGCCGGTCCGCCTTTCCGGGATTTCCGCGTGTTTGTCTGCGCCGGAGAGACCGTGGCGATGATGAGCCGCATCAGCGACGACTGGATCACGAACGTCAACCGGGGTGGCGTGCCGGAACAGGTTTCCGAACATGGCAAGGCGGAACTGGCATCGCTGGCCGTCGCTGCGTCAGCCGCGGTCGGCGCGGATTTTGCCGGCGTGGACATCGTGCGGGCTGACGACGGCAATCTGTTCATACTCGAAGTGAACAGCATGCCCGCATGGTCGGGATTGCAGTCGGTGGTCGCCGTGAACATCGCCGAAGCAATCGCCGATGCCTTGCTGAAACTTCTGGCCGACCGCGCCGAGGCGGCCGCCGCACCGCGGCCCTACCGTTTTGCCGCGCCTGCGAATTCGTGAGGGCGGGCAAGTTGGCGCTTTCGCGTGAACGCCTCCGGGCCAGCTATAAGAATGCCTGCAGGATGGAGATCGAAGCCCTAAAGCCGGGCAACGTCCATCTGTTCGCCGACGGACACGGCATGTCCGCCGCCCAGTTCATGACAAGTGCGGAGGTTTCCTCCGGGCCGCTGACCGATCCTCGTCTGCCGGTCGGGCAGCGGATGCTGGAGGCGGTGCGCGCGACACGACTGGCGGTCGCAACCAACACCAATCTCGGAATCATCCTTCTGGCAGGGCCTCTGATATGCGCTGCCGAAATGGGCGGTGACAGACTGCAGGACAATCTCGATTCGCTGCTTCGGGCTTTGAGCGTGCAGGATACCAAGGCGGTATTCGAGGCGATCGTCACGGCCGCGCCAGGCGGCCTCGGAGAAGCCGCCAACGATGTGCGGCAGGAGCCGAAGGTCCATTTGCTGGACGCGATGAGGGAGGCTGCCGACCGCGACATGATCGCTCGCCAGTACAGCAACTGTTTCGGCGACGTGTTCGGGGTCGGGCTCGCCGCGCTGGATGGAGCGTTGGCACGTGAAGAAGACGGCATGTGGCCGACGGTGTTCGTCTACATGGCGTTTCTCGCCGACTTCCCCGACAGCCATGTGATGCGCAAGCACGGCGTTCACGTCGCAAATCAGGCGCGGCAGGAAGCCGTTGCCGTTCAGGCGGCGCTCCATGCCGAGGGCGACGAACCGTCGCGCATTCGTCTGCTCATGGAGTTCGACCGCCGGCTGAAGGCCGACAACATCAACCCCGGCACCTCGGCCGACCTCACCGTGGCTACTCTTTTAGTCCACACCCTCGCCCTCACCTTGCATAATCGCGGCGTTGGTGCTTGACTTCCAAAAGCGGAAGCTGTGCTTCCGCGGCTATCTAGCCAACCGGTCCGGGCAAATCCGGACGCTGCCAACAAGGATAGCTGTCCATCGAGCGCCTGCTCGGTTGCAGCGTCCGTGGACATCATAATTGTGTCTTGGAGGAAATTGGCATGGCAAAAATATCAAAGGTTATGGTCGGTGAATCGCTGGTGGGAGACGGCAACGAAGTCGCGCATGTCGACCTGCTCATCGGCCCGCGGGGGAGCGCGGTCGAAACGGCATTTTGCAACGCGCTTACCAACAACAAGGACGGCTTTACTTCGCTTTTGGCGGTGATCGCGCCCAATCTTCAATGCAAACCCAACACCGTGATGTTCAACAAGGTCACGATCAAGGGTGCCAAACAGGCGGTCCAGATGTTCGGCCCGGCGCAGCACGCCGTGGCAAAGGCCGTGCAGGACAGCGTTGCGGACGGGACCATTCCGGCCAACGAAGCAGACGACGTGTTCATCTGCGTCGGGGTATTCATCCATTGGGACGCGGCGGACGACGCCAAGATCCAGAAATACAATTACGAGGCGACAAAGGAAGCCATCCAGCGCGCCGTTGCAGGAACCCCGACCGCCGCCGAAGCAACGGCCCAGCGCGACAAGGTCAAGCATCCGTTCGCAGCCTAGACAAGAGACAGCCCCGCACAGGAAAAACCCTCTTCTGAGACGGATGGTCTGTTGCGCCGGCTGAAAAAGGTTCTGGGCTTTTGAAACGTCAGCTCCCGAAGGGCGCACGCCCTTCGGGAGCTGACGAGCAACGATGATCAGGCGCCGAGTGACGCGAGGCGGCCGGGCGTGAGCGTAGCGTTGTGCAATGAGGTTGCGACCAGTGCCGCGGCGACGCCCATGGCGGACAAGGCCCTGATGTCGTTCTCGTCGCGGACACCGCCGGCCGCAATGACAGCGCGATTTCCGGCCTTGGCCTTGACCTCCTGCAACCGCCCGAAGTCGGGACCGGCGGCCGCACCGACCTTGGCCAGCGTCATGACAATCACCTTTTGCGGCCAAAGCTCGGGCTCATCGAGAAGAGAACGCGGCCCGCAAAAACTATCGCCGACGAAATCAAGGGACAGGATGAGATCGGGATGATCGCGAAAACGCCGCAGCAACATGTCGTCTCGCTGCGATTCAGAGCCCAGAACAGGAGACAGCGAGCGTTCGGCAAGCGCCGCCAAAAGTGTCTTTTCGTCGGCCACGCCGGCATCGACCCAAAGTTTCGGCGGCTCCGCCATCGTCCTCAGCCGGGCGAGTGCGTCGCTGTTTGGCGCTCCGCCTTCGATAGCGTCCAGATCTGCGATGTAGAAGGTGGAAAAAGGATAAAGCCCACGCAGTCCTTCAGCGACCGCGACCACATCAGGGCTTCGGCTGAGCGGCGTAACGATCGGCCTGTAGCGATCGCGTTTTCCCTGCTGGGCGCGAACCACCACGCCGTCTTTCAGGTCGAGAACCGGAATGATACGCAACGCTTTTTCACCGACCAATTGCCCCCGTCATGAAAGCTTGAAGCGTGGAAAAAAGAAAGGGCATCATTGCCGGTTTCGACATTGGCGGCGCGCATCTGAAGGTGACCCGCGCACAAGACGGTCGCATCGTCGAGGCGGTAACGATCGCAACGCCGCTCTGGCAAGGGCTGGACAAGCTGGCTTCAGCCCTCGACGAAACGGCTCCGATCTACGCGGGTGCGGATCTCAACGCATTCACCATGACGGGCGAACTGTCGGACATCTTTCCGTCCCGCGATGCCGGCGTGGCGGCTCTGCTGGGTCAGATTTCCACCCATTTCCCCGCAGACAAAAAGCTGGTCTATGCCGGACCATCCGGTTTCGTCGGAGTCGAACGGGCAGCGCAGCTGACCGCCGATGTGGCTTCCGCCAATTGGCACGCGACAGCCTTGTTGGTGGCAAAACTCGCCGGCGATGCCCTGTTCGTCGACATGGGCTCCACCACCACCGATATTATCGCCATCAAGAACGGCGCCGTGGCCAATGACGGCTACACCGATGCCGGACGGCTTCTAACCGGCGAATTGGTCTATACCGGCTTTACCAGGACATTCCTGTTCGGCGTAGCCTCGTCGGCTCCCGTCCGTGGCAGGCTAACGCCGCTGATGAACGAATATTTCGCCTCGATCGCCGACGCTCACCGCATCCTGGGCGTGCTCGACGAGGACGACGACAGGCACCCTCCCGCCGACGGCAAGGAAAAGACTGTGGACGGCTCGATCGCGCGGCTGGCGCGCATGGTGGGGCGCGACGCCACCGACCTCACCCCGCCGGAATGGGGTGACGTCGCGCGCTGGTTCAGCGAGCAGCAACTGCGCAAAGTGCACGATGCAGCGGCGCTGGTTGCCGGAACCCTGTCTCGGGATATCCCGATCGTCGGCGCCGGAAGCGGTCGCTGGCAGATCAGGCGGCTGGCCGAACGCATGGAACGCAGTTATATCGATTTCGCCGACATCATCCCCGCCGATGACACTGTTCGCGGGCAAGCGAGCAGCGCGGCACCCGCGTCCGCAGTGGCGCTTTTGGCGGGATATCCTTCGTAAGCAGGTTGCGGCGCTCGCGCCTATGCTCGCGGGTCCTCGCTATCCGAACCTTTGGCGGTCAAGTGATCGCTGACACGCTGCATCAGCCAGCCCCAGGCTTCCTTTTCACCGTCGCCTGCCGTCTTTTCGATGGCGATCGAAAGGTAGGCGATTTCCGCCTCGATCTTGTTGCGCGGCAGCATGCCGAGCCGGCTGACCAGGATGGCCAGCTCAAGCACCGCCGCCTTGGCTCGGTTGAGGCCGGTGAACGGCGCGAGCGTTTCCTCCCGCACCACGCGGCAGAAATGGCGGGGGCGCACACCATTGTCATCGACCGCCTGGACTTCGAGGCCCGAATACGCCAGCGCCGCCTCGAGCCTCGGCACCGGGAACCCGTCAACCGGAACGGTTGGCCAATGCTTGCGGCCTGTCAGGCAGCCGGCAAAGACACGCACGTCGTCAGTATAATTGGCGATGGCAAACGGCACTTCGGCGAGATTGTCGAGCGTGACCGACGGCCGGAACGGCGCGATAACCCAACCGTCATTCTCGGCAATGATGCCGATCGGCGCGATGTGGACGTTGCCTGCCTTGTTGACCGTCGTGATGATCGATTCGCGAATATAGGGCATGGTCCTAGTGCTCTTTCCTTGCGCGGAGCGTCTTGCCCGGCTCGGCAAGACGGGTACGGTCGGTTTCGGGTGCCGGCGCGGCAACGCCCCATGCGAGCGGCTCGTCCTGCACATAACGCTTGCCGAGGCGCCACGCGATCTCCGCCTTCATCAGTTCCGCGCCGAGGTAAAAAGCGTGTGCGCCATCGGCGTTGACGTCCAGCCCGGCAAAAAGTTCGAACGCATCCGTGGCAACCGCATGCCCTTTGCTATTGAAAACATGGATGCCGTCCTCCGCTACCGCGATCCGGAAGTTGGCATCGCGCACCTGGGCCGCCAATGCCTCGATATCGTCGGTTGAGGCTGTGAAAGGCTTGCGATCGTGGACCTGCAACAGGCCTGGGTGATAGCCGCGCGGCAACGCGCCGTCCGTGCAAGCAGCCAACATGACGCGGCGGGCGATATCGTGCTCCTCGATCGTGCGCACCGTGTGTGGGCTGACATGCACCGCCAGCACGTTCCGGATCCGGAGTTCCGAGCAGAGCCCCGCTAGCACGGCTGTAACGCCGGAACTGTCGGCGTCGGTCAATTCGGTGAGATTGCCGGTGCCCATCAGCAATTCGACGTCCGGCCAACGGCGCCGCGCCTCGATGAAGCGCCCGAGTGAAACGGCGAAGCCGAAATGGATCGGGTCGAGCACGGGATCGGCAATGAAGGCGACGCCGGCCTTTTGTGCCGCGGTAATCGCCCGGCCGAGCGAATCCAGATCGCCGGGGATGGAGGGTATCAACACTGCCGTAGCCCGATGGTCGAAGATCAACGGCAGCGTGTTCTCATCGAGGCTGAGAAGATAGTCCGCGCCGGCGTGCGCACCGATCGACAGTTCGTCTGCGCTGGCCGAATCGACGCTGACCACAAACCCCTGTGCCTTGAGTGCCCGCACTGCCTCAGCCAGCAACGGAAACGGCGTCTCCGGCAGGCAGCCCAGATCGATGACATCCGCGCCGGTCGCAGCCAGCATCGAGGCCCTCGCCATCAGGGCCTCGACCGACAGCATCGGCGCATCGACGATCTCGGCGAAGATGCGCATATCGTGACGCGTCAGATCCGGCGGTTTGCCCACCCGGCCAAGGAAGGCCGGAAGGTCGGCGATCTCGTCGGGGCCGCGCACAAAGGGCACGCCGAAATGCTCCGACAGGTGTTCGATGTTTCCCCGATAGCGTCCGGGCAGGATGACGCGGTCGACGTCTCCTGTCAGAGTGAGCCGACGCTTCACGATGTCCTCGCTCATCAGCGCGGCGACCTTGACGCCGACGTCGACGATTTCCCACGCGAATTCGGTTCTGCCCAGCCCGGTCAGCAGCCGTTCCAGCCGCGCCTTGGCCAGATGGCCGGTAAGAAAAACCAGCCGCTCAGCCATCGCTTGCGAGTTCGGCCTGGCGCCGTGTGAGCGAGGCTTCGAGATCAGCGAGCGACTCGACCACCAGGGTCCGCTCGAAACTCTTCAACTGTTTGGTATTTTCCAGGTCGATCCTGCGCGGATAGACCTTGACCAGCCCGTGCGGTGCCTGGGTTTCGAGTTCCGGCGCGGTGTCGCAAGCAAAGACGATGGCTGGCACACGGCACTTTCCCGCTTGAGCAAAGACATTGGTGGCGAGCGTGTCGGAAATGCCATGCACGCATTTGGCGACCGTGTTGGAAGTGGCCGGCGCCACCACGACCGTGTGATAGACACCGTGGTAGAATTCGCCGACCGGGATCGCGCTTGCGGTCTTGTCGTGCAGCACGCGCGTCGTCTCCGGGAAATCAAGTTTAAGCTTGTACATGCGCAGGACTTCGTTGGCGGCCTTAGACACGAAGACATCGCAATGTTCGAGCTGGCGAACAAGTGCGAAGCTCTCCGTAAAAAAATGCCCGGAACCCGTCAAAACCCACGCCCAGCGCGGCACATGCAGCTTCACCATCGGCTATCCCGCCTTCTTTGCCGACGACCCTGTTGAAGCCACTATCCGGATGCCGGGCAGCTTGCCCGACGCGAGCATCGCGCCGGCCCCGGCAGCATCCTTCGGACCGGCGAGATGGAAATCGATGCCGTCGGGCAGCATGGCGGCAAAGCCTGGGTCGACAATGCCTCGGGCCCTCAGGCTGTCAGCGGTATCGCTGTCGAAGAATGCACCGGTCTGCTTGACAAGCAACAGCGCGTTTGCGCCAAGCTTGCCGGCAAGCCAGGCGGACAGAGAATCGGAGGTAATGTCCCAGGAGGCCGGAACATCCAGCGCCGCCAGTGCCAGTGACGACGGCAGCCACACCGGAATCTTCCCCGCCTCCAACACTCGCCCGATCTCGTCCAGCGACCGTGCCGGCGCCAGCCTTTCGTCCCGGTCGAGGATGACATGGCCGAACTGCTCCATGGCCAGGATCGCCATGGCATGAGCGGCGGTGTCGGAAAACTCCATGCTGGTCTGCGTCTCGCGCACATGATCGGCAAAGAGCCCGCCGCCGGGCACGATGACGATCGGCAGCCTGGAACCCGCCAGCGCTGCGATCCAGCTCTTCATCTCCGCCGCATGGGCCGTGCTGCCGCCAAGCTTGACGATGGCCCGTCGAAGCATTTCGGGGCGCTCCTGGCGCGGCCGGAAAACAACGCTTCGGTCTTTTCGGCCAGCAATGCCGGAGGCAGCACCGCGTCCCGCCGATTGGCGCTTGCGTTCGATCTCAACGCCGACGCCGCCAGGGCCGAGCTCGAGCTTTTCGACCCTAACCGTGACGCGCACGACACGCTGGTTCTCCAGCACGTGCGCTGCCACCTGCTCGGCCAAAGCCTCGCTGAGCTGGATATGGCCCCGCGCGACGATGGTGCGAATGCCGTCCATGATGATGTCGTAGGAGAACACATGGCGCATGTCCTCGGGATGGTCGGTGATTTGCAGCACGTCGGCGATCACATCAAAGCGCACTTTTTGAGTATGGCCATGCTCGAAGCTGTAGGCACCGATCTGGACCGGCAGAACAAAATCCCGCACAAAAATCCTGTCCGTGCCCAGTGTCGGGTCGGTGTCCGGCGAATAGCCTCTCGCTGCCAACAGGCGATAGTCGATACTCGATTGATCGCCGGTCCCGGATTCCGCTGGGATCAACTCGCGAATCCGCGAGACCGCCTCGGCGCTGATCGAACTCGTGCGACCGGAATGGCCACACAGCGCCCCCCGAAAGCCGAGAAAATCGGGAGCGAAAGGCAATAGGCGCGGAATGTCCGGAGCTTCCAGCGATCCACTCAGGCCGACCATCAGACCGAGCGATTTCGTTCGATCGACGAATCCCGGAATACGCTCCGGCGGCAGATGATCGAGCAGCCGGCCCTTCCCCTTTTGCGCGGTATCAACCATCACGCCGTGGAAGCGATGCCTGGCGAACATCGGCAGAAGCTCGAAGTCCGGCGCCAGATCGGCAAACAGCACGGCAATCAGCTTCGTTCGTGCGGCGAGCGGTTCAAGCGCCTGTGCGCAGGCAGAGATATTTGCCGAAGGAAAAAATCCGATCTTCACATAGTCGACGCCGGTCGCCGCGATCTCTTCGGCCTTGATGCGGATCGTTTCGGGTTCCATCGGCAGGTCGCCGCAGACAGCGCTGACCGGAGCCCGACCCGCGATGAAAGAGATCGTTCGGAGCATGGTTTCCATGGACACCGCGCCCAGGGCTCCCGCCTTCGGGTCCTTCAGGTCGACGATATCGACACCTCCAGAAAGAGCGATCTCCGCCTCTTCGATGCCGGTGACGCTTGCCAGCATTCTGGTCATTTGAACAGTTTCTCCAGTTTGGAGGACAAGACGCTTTTATAGAGGCGGTCGATCCCCCTGCGCCACGTCTCGCCGGTGTTGCCATGCGAATCGACGCTGGCGACCTTCCGCACCGTTCTGGCAGGCGCGAAAAGTCGTCCTATAGGGTTTGATAAATTTTGCGGGTCGGCTAAGTTGATCATGGGCACCTTGACTTGGCGCGGGTCCGGCAACCGTCGAACCTCTGCGCAAGAATGGGTAATTACTATCGATGACGAGCGCGGTGCCAGGCACTCTCGCTGCCTTTTTGTGCTTTTTTTCCCTGACCGTCAACGTTTCCGACGCGACAGGCCAGGAAACGGTGGCGAAGCCGGAAAAAAAGATAACTGAAATCAAGATAGGCTATTTGCGGGCCTACGCACCGCAATTGACGCTTTCCATGCTCGACCTGCCGCCACGTGACGAAGGTGTCGCCGGTGCCGAGGTAGCGATCGGCGACAACAACACGACGGGAAAGTTCACCGACCAGAAATTCAGCCTCGACGTGACCGAGGTCAAGCCCGACGGCGACGCGGTTCAGGCATTCGAAGGCATGATCGCCAAGGGCGACCGCTATGTGGTCGCCGATCTTTCAGCCAAACAATTGCTGTCGATCGCCGACATCGCCCGCGACAAAGGCGTGCTGATCTTCAACGTCGGCGCCACCGACGACAGCCTTCGCGAGGAGGACTGCCGCATCAACGTTTTCCATATCGCGCCGACGCGCAGCATGCTGGCCGACGCGCTGGCGCAGTATCTCATGGTGAAGAAGTGGCCGAATTGGGTGCTGCTCTATGGATCACATGAGCAGGACCATCTCTACGCCGATGCGCTGCGCCGCGCGGCAACCCGCTTCGGCGGCCAGATCGTCGCCGAGAAGGAATTCAAGGATACCGGCACAGCCAGGCGCACCGACACCGGCGCCACGCAGATACAGCAGCAGATTTCCGTGTTCACGCAAGACCTCCCGGAGCACGACGTGGTGCTTGTCGCCGACGAAAGCGAGGTTTTCGGCACCTACGTGCCCTACCGCACCTGGACGCCGCGGCTGGTCGCCGGCACGGCCGGTCTGGTTGCATCGTCATGGCATCCCGCCAGCGAACAATGGGGCGGCATCCAGATGCAGAGCCGCTTCCTGAAGACGACGAGCCGGCGGATGCTCTCCAAAGACATGTCGGCCTGGACCGCGGTGCGTGCGGTCGGCGAGGCCACCACGCGCACCAAGGGCGACGATGCGAAAAGGATCAGCGACTATATACGCTCTGACGATTTTTCGGTTGCTGCTTTCAAGGGGCAGAAGCTGACCTTCCGCAAATGGAACCTCCAGCTTCGCCAGCCGATCTTGCTTGGCGACACCAAGTCGGTCGTCTCGACATCGCCACAGGAGGGCTATCTTCACCAGGTCTCCGAACTCGACACTCTCGGTGTCGATCAGCCGGAAACGAAATGCGCTCTCAAGTAGAGTCAATCGGGAGGAATTTGCGTGCAGAAACGAGCTTGCGCATTCGCCATTCTCGCGGCCGGCTTCACGGCCAGCCCGGCATCGGCCTATACGGCTTACGTGTCCAACGAGAAGGACAACACGATGACCGTCGTCGACACGGCGACGATGCAGGTGGTGAAGACCGTCGAAGTCGGCCAGAGACCTCGCGGCATCACCATCTCGCATGACGGCAAATTCGTCTATCTATGCGCCAGCGATGACGACACGATCCAAATCATCGACACCGCGACACTTGAAATCATCGGTACGCTGCCTTCCGGCCCCGATCCCGAATTGTTCGTCCTCTCGCCCGACGGCAAGACGCTTTATGTCGCCAATGAGGACGACAATCTCGTCACCGCCATCGACGTCGAAAGCAAGCAGGTCCTGGCCGAGATACCAGTCGGCGTGGAGCCGGAAGGCATGGGTGTCAGCCCCGACGGCAAGACCATGGTCAACACCTCGGAAACCACCAGCATGGCGCATTTCATCGACACCGGCACGCATGAGGTGACGGACAATGTGCTGGTCGACACGCGCCCTCGCTTCGCCGAATTCAAGCCCGACGGCTCGCAGGTCTGGGTCAGCGCCGAGGTCGGCGGCACCGTCAGCGTCATCGACAACGCCAAACGCGAAGTGGTGAAGAAGATCCAGTTCGCGATTCAGGGACTGCGGGCCGAAACCATCCAGCCGGTAGGCATCGCCATCAGCGCCGATGGCAAGAAAGCCTATGTCGCGCTCGGCCCGGCGAACCATGTCGCGGTGATCAATACCGACACTTATGAGGTGGAAAAATACATCCTCGTCGGCCAGCGCGTCTGGCATCTGGCCTTCACGCCCGACCAGAAAACGCTGATCACCACGAATGGCAATTCCAACGATATCACCTTCATCGACACGGCCACCGACGAGCCGGTCCAATCGCTCACTGTGGGCCAGCAGCCCTGGGGTGTGGTCATTTCGCCCAAATAGCAGACATTGATCATCGGGAGGCTCAAGACATGAAACTTTGCCGTAGGTTTTTCTTCGCCGCGCTCGCCGGATTTGTCCTTGCTCCGATCGTAGCAAACGCCGACGATGCGACGTCAAAACCGTCGCGTGCCAGCAAGAACCTGCCGGAATTGATTATCGGTTCGGCCGATTCCACCTATGCGGTCAATCAGAAGGACTTCGAGCTGATCGCCGGCCAGGGCTATCGCTGGAAGATCACGTCCAAGGGCGGTTTCGAGTACAAGTTCGTGACCGATCTCTTCCGCAATGTCTGGATGGACCAGATCGTCATCAACGATTTGGAAGTGCATATGGACGGCGGACCGGCCTGGCTGGAATTCGACGACGCGGGAACGATCCAGGTGCAGTTCCATACCGTTCGCCCGGGCGAATATACCTGGTCGGTTCCCGACCTTGCCGACAAGGGACTGAAGGGCAAGATTACGATCAAGTAAGACAAAAGGCGATCAGGGGCGCCAATAGGCCAACGCGTCCTGAAGGAGCGATCCGGTATGCAGCATATGAGGACAAGCGGACCGGGAGACGAGGTGGCGGCGCTCGATGTCCGAGCCGTCAGCCATTCCTATGGCCAGAAGCGGGCGCTCAACGACGTCTCCTTCTCGATCGCGCCGGCGACTTTCACCGTTCTGCTCGGCCTCAACGGGGCCGGCAAGACGACGCTGTTCTCACTGATAAGCCACCTCTACGACACGCGTCACGGATCGATCCGCATCTTCAGCCATGACATTCGCCGCGCGTCCGGCGAAGCACTCAGGCGGGTCGGCATCGTGTTCCAGGCACGCACGCTCGATCTCGACCTCAGCGTCTACCAGAATCTCTCCTACCATGCCTCGTTGCATGGCATTGGCGGACGCGAAGCTCGCCAGCGCATTGCCGCGCTGCTGGAAACGGTCGACATGCAGGGCCGCCAGCATGACAAGGCACGCAGCCTCTCCGGCGGTCAGATGCGGCGCATCGAAATCGCCAGGGCGCTGCTGCACCGACCTTCCCTGCTCCTGCTTGACGAGGCGACCGTCGGCCTGGATATCGAATCTCGTGCGGGCATCCTCGCCACCATCCGCAAGCTCGTCCAAGCAGAGGGCATCGGCGTGCTCTGGGCTACGCATCTGATCGACGAAGTCGAAGACGCCGACCATGTCGTCATACTGCGGCGGGGTGACCTGGTCGCCAGCGGCAAGGTGTCGGATGTGATCCGTGCGAACGGCGGAAGTTCGATTCGCGAAACCTTTTCGAAGCTCAGCCGCGTCGATGCGGCGGGCATGACGGAGACGTCGCCATGAGCGCTCCTGCGATGCCCGGAAAAGTCGCCGGCATCATGCCGGTGCGGTCCGAGCCATTCGGCCTGCGCCACTATCTCATTTGCCTGAAAGGCGTCGTCCTGCGCGAGTGCCTGCGCTTCCTGCACCAGCGCGAACGCTTCATTTCCTCGCTGGTCCGGCCGCTGGTCTGGCTGTTCATCTTCGCGGCCGGCTTTCGCCAGGTGCTTGGCGTGTCGATCATCCCGCCCTACAAGACCTATGTGCTCTACGAGGTCTATATCACGCCGGGCCTTTGCGGCATGATCCTGCTGTTTTCCGGCATGCAGTCTTCACTGTCGATGGTCTACGACCGCGAGATGGGCAACATGCGCATCCTGCTGGTCAGCCCGTTTCCGCGCTGGTTCCTGCTGGTGTCGAAGATGCTGGCCGGTGTGGCCGTATCGATCGTGCAGGTCTACGCGTTCCTGATCGTTGCCTGGTTGTGGGGCGTCAAAGCGCCGCCACTCGGCTATCTCTATGTTCTGCCGGCACTGTTCCTGTCGGGCATGATGCTTTGCGCGCTCGGCATGCTCTTGTCTTCGCTGATCAAGCAGCTTGAAAACTTCGCCGGCATCATGAACTTCGTCATCTTTCCCGGCTATTTCGCGTCTCCGGCGCTGTATCCCTTGTGGCGCATCCAGGAGGCGAGCCCCCTGCTCTACAAGATCTGCCTCTGCAACCCGTTCACCTATGCCGTCGAACTGATCCGTTTTGCCTTCTACGGGCAGATCGAATGGCTGTCGCTGGGCGTCGTCGCCGGCTGCACGCTGCTGTTCCTGGGCGGCGCCATCATCGCATACGACCCTTCGCGCGGTTTGGTGATCCGCAAACAGGACATGGGAGGAAACGCCTGATGGCGCGAATGAGACTTGTTCACACTCTGGTTCTGGTCACCACGCTTGCGTCGATGGAGGGCGCCGCCGCGGCAAACACCGATCCCGACTGGCCCTGCATGCAGCGTAAGGTGCCACAGCTCTCGCTTGGCCAGATCTGGAATGGGCCGGAGCTTCCGGCGACCGCGAAGGATTGGGCGAAGGATCCAGGCGTGTCGGCGCTTGTCGATGCTGTGGCGGCCCGGCGGACGCCGATTGCACAAGCCCAGAAGGAGATCAAGGATTTCGCGACTTCCCTACCGCCCGAGCAGGTCGCAACCAAAATGACGATGCTGGTGCAGGGAATGTTCGATCACATGGACGCCGAGCGTTCGCACGTGATCTCCGGCATCTCCCGCTATGCCCACAAACAGCTGGAAATGGCGGCACAGTTGCGCAAGGAAGCATCCGAAGTGGACGCGCTGCGCGCCAAGGCCGATGCGGATCCGGACGAAGTAGAACGGCGAACCGATCAACTGAATTTCGCGACGCGAATTTTCAACGAACGCGTCCAGTCGCTGAC
This sequence comes from Mesorhizobium sp. M7A.F.Ca.US.005.03.1.1, assembly GCF_003997975.1. Taxonomy (NCBI): domain Bacteria; kingdom Pseudomonadati; phylum Pseudomonadota; class Alphaproteobacteria; order Hyphomicrobiales; family Phyllobacteriaceae; genus Mesorhizobium; species Mesorhizobium sp. M7A.F.Ca.US.005.03.1.1. The sequence continues at coordinate 43,865 of NZ_RZRO01000007.1, read as the reverse complement.
TTATGTCTGCGATGTGCCGACGATAATCGAGCAGCGGCTTTACCAGTTGTCGAAGACTGTCTCGGAAACGCTCATCGTGAAGAAATAGACCTTGGCCGCCTGTCTCACGACTCTCTGCCAGGCAGCACACGCCAGCGCTGCACGAAATAACCGGGATGCGTCTCGATCCACCTTGCCACCAGCGGCTGCGCCTGCATGAAGGCAGTCCCGGGATTCATCGCCAGACCGTCTACCATTTCCTCGCGTTGTTCGCAGGTCCGCGGTCCATCCGTCAGGCAGACCATCATAACGAGTGTGTAAAGCATTACCCCTTTTCCCCATCGAATTCCCGAACCCATACCCGGGAGAGTTCCGAACAGTCTGCAGGGGTTGCACATACAGATCGCTTACGGTGTGAAAGGACGTGGCCCCCGCTCTTTCGCACTGCAACATAACATATCGCTTATATAATACCAACGAGCGCGGGCGTTCTCCACCGGACTTTCATCCGTTGCGCTCGTGCAGTGTCATCCAGCCTTGTCTGGATACAGCTTTCCGAAAAGGGGCAGGTACATTGCGCCCTTGCGCATCAGGAAATCGTTGAATGTGGCCATCGCCGGCGAGATTGCGTGATCGGTTCGCATCACCGAGAACCATTGTCGGCGGATCGGCATGCCGACAACGTCGAGGATGACAAGCCGGCCTGCCTCGGTTTCCGCAGCGATGGTGTGAGCAGAGATGAAGGCGATGCCCAGACCAGCCATCACCGCCTGCTTGATCGTTTCGTTCGAGGCCATCTCGACACCGAGGTCGTCGATGCGCCCAGGCACGTCGCTCAGGAATATTTCCAACGAGATACGGGTTCCGGAGCCGGGCTCGCGAATAAGGAAATGCTCCTCGGCAATCCGCTCCTTGGAGATATCGCGCGCCGCCACCAAGGGATGGTCGGGCGGCGCGATGATGACCAGCGGGTGATCACCGAAGACCGAAGCACGCACCGGAACCTCTTTCGCCGGACGCCCCATCAGCGCGATATCGATGTCGTGGTTCCTGAGGTTGTCGATCGTCTGGGCACGATTGCCGATGGCAAGCCGCATGTCGATGTCGGGATGGTCCTTCATGAACGCAGCCATCAGCCGCGGCGCGAAATATTTGGCTGTGGAAACGACGCCGAGCCTCAAGCTGCCGGTGCGTACGCCCTTGATGGCATCCATCTTGTCTTCGAGCAAACCGAGATGCTCCTCGATAACCTGCGCTGTCTCGACGAAAGCCAGACCTGCGGCAGTGGGACGCATGCCGTCCGACGTTCGGTCGAACAGAGCCAGCTGGAATTCTTCCTCCACTTGTCGCAGTTGGATTGTCAGCGCTGGAGGAGACAGGCCTAACATCTTGGCTGCGCTGACAATTTTGCCGCACTTGATGATTGCCTGGACGGTCTTGAAATGCTTGAGCGTGAGGTTTCTCATGTCGCATACTAAATTGTTTTTACTGACTAGGTAAAGTTATTGAATTTTACTTATCGTGCGACGTTTGTTTCCATTCCTCCAGTCCAGCCGCTCCGAGGAGATGCGGCGGGAGGGGAGGTTACGATGCCAGCGGCAACGCTCGACGCTTTTCTGAACTCCTATCTCGGCCAGCCAGACGAATTCCGCTCGGCCGTTGTGACGACCGTTCGTCAGTTGACACAGGCCGCCATCAAGGTCCGCAACACCATCAACCAAGGGGTGCTCGGCGCCGCCTTTGCCGAGACCCGTGGCGCCAATGCCGACGGCGACGTCCAGAAGGATCTCGACGTCTTCTCCGACGACATCTTCCTCGACGCCATGCGCCGTGCGCCGGTGGCGCTTTACGCCTCCGAGGAGCTGGAGCAGCCAGTCCTGCTCGACAGGCAAGCGCCACTCGCCATTGCGATCGACCCGCTCGACGGCTCTTCCAACATCGACACCAACGTGTCGATCGGAACGATCTTCTCGCTCCTGACCGCAACTGGCGCGCCGGACGCTGATCCGGCCGCCTCTTTCTTGCAGGCGGGCGTGAACCAGCTAGGCGCCGGTTTCTTCATCTATGGGCCGCAGTTGGCACTCGTCCTGTCGCTCGGCAGCGGCACGCATGTCTTCGTCTTCTCGACAAGGCTCGGCACCTTCGTCCAGGCCTATGAAAGCCGGATCATTCCGCAACGCACTCAGGAGTTCGCCATCAACGCCGCCAACTACCGGCACTGGGACGAGGCTGTGCGGCTCTATGTCGACGACTGCCTGGAGGGCACCGAGGGACCGCGCGAGAAGGATTTCAACATGCGCTGGATCGCCTCTCTGGTCGCCGACTGTTACCGCATATTGATGCGCGGCGGCGTTTTTCTCTACCCCGGCGATCGGCGCAAGGGCTATGGTCAGGGACGGCTGCGCCTCGTCTACGAGGCCAACCCGATCGCCTATCTCATAGAGCAGGCTGGCGGTGCCGCCACCGACGCGATCACCCGCATCCTAGAAATCGAGCCGGAGAGCCTGCATCAGCGCGTGCCGATGATCTTCGGGTCGGCGCGGGAAGTCGCGCGCATCACGCGCTACCACACAGAGCCGAGCAACATCGGTGAGCGTGCGCCGCTGTTCAGCCGCCGCGGCCTGTTCAGAGCCTGAGCAGCACCATGTCAGCCAAGCACCCCATCATCACCATCACCGGGTCGTCGGGCGCCGGCACGACCTCGGTCAAGCGCATCTTCGAGCTGATTTTCCGGCGCGAGAACATCGAGGCCGCTTTCATCGAAGGCGACGCATTTCACCGCTACGACCGCGCGGCGATGAAGGCAAAGGTGGCCGAGGAGGAAAAGGCCGGCAACCCGAACTTCACCCATTTCAATGCCGCGGCCAACGAACTCGGAATTCTCGAAGAGGTGTTCGCGGAATATGGCCGCCGCGGAACCGGCAAGACCCGCACCTACATTCATGATGAGGAAGAGGAAAAGCAGCACGGCACGCCACCGGGAACCTTTACCGAATGGCGCGAATTCGCTCCCAGCGACCTGCTCTTCTACGAGGGGCTGCACGGCTGTGTCGTCACCGACACGATCAATCTGGCCAAGCATGCGGATCTCAAGATCGGCGTCGTGCCGGTCATCAATCTCGAATGGATCCAGAAGATCCATCGCGACCGTTCGACACGCGGCTATTCCACCGAGGCGGTGATGGACGTGATCCTGCGCCGGATGCCCGACTATGTCCGCTACATTGTCCCGCAATTCTCGCAGACCGCCATCAACTTCCAGCGCGTGCCGATCGTCGATACGTCCAACCCGTTCATCGCGCGCTGGATTCCGACACCCGACGAATCGATGCTGGTTATCCGCTTCGCCAATCCGCGCGGCATCGATTTTCCGTATCTGCTGTCGATGATCCACGACTCGTTCATGTCGCGGCCAAATTCCATCGTGGTGCCAGGCAACAAGCTCGATCTTGCCATGCAGCTGATCCTGACGCCGCTCATCCTGCAATTGGTTGAACGCAAGAGCCGTGTGTCGTGAGGAGGATGCAATGACCAGCCAAACAGCACTGAAGCCCGTCACCACAACCGCTCCCGTCTCGGAGCGCGACATGGCGAACGCCATTCGCGCGCTGGCGATGGACAGCGTCCAAAAGGCGAATTCGGGTCATCCTGGCATGCCGATGGGCATGGCCGATGTCGCAACGGTGCTGTTCAACCGCTTCATCAATATCGATCCGTCGAGACCGGACTGGCCCGACCGTGACCGTTTCGTGCTTTCAGCCGGCCACGGCTCGATGCTGCAATACGCACTGCATCATCTGCTCGGCTACGAAGACATGCAGGTCGAGGAATTGCAGCGATTTCGGCAGCTGGGCAGCCGCACCGCCGGACATCCGGAATACGGCCATGCGCTTGGCGTGGAGACCACCACCGGACCGCTTGGACAGGGCATTTCCACGGCGGTCGGCATGGCGCTGGCGGAACGCATGCTTGCCGCCCGCTACGGTGCCGATCTGGTCGATCATCATACCTATGTGATTGCGGGCGACGGCTGCCTTCAGGAGGGAATCAGTCACGAGGCGATAGACCTCGCTGGTCACCTGAAGCTTTCCCGCCTGATTGTCTTCTGGGACGACAATGCGATTTCCATTGACGGGCCGACCTCCCTCTCCACGTCGATGGACCAGCCGGCGCGCTTCAAGGCCGCCGGCTGGGATGTCCAAAGTGTCGCCGGGCACGACATGGCAGCAGTCGCCGCGGCAATCGAGGCGGCGCGACGGTCGGATCGGCCATCGCTGATTGCCTGCCGCACAGTGATCGGCATGGGTGCCCCCAATCTCGGCGGTTCGGAAAAGACGCACGGCGCACCGCTGGGTGAAGCAGAGATCGCCGCGACACGCGAAAACATCGGCTGGGCCCACGCGCCGTTCGAGGTGCCGGATGATATCCTTTTCGCCTGGCGCGAGATTGCCGGTCGCGGCGAAGCGATGCGGCGCGCCTGGGAGCAGCGGCTTGCCGCCTCGCCGCGACGCGAGGCTTTTGAAAACGCCGTCGCCGCCGAACTGGCCGACACGGTCTTCGACGCGCTCGAAGCCTTTCGTCGCGAACATGTCGAGAAGGCAACCAAGGTGGCGACGCGAAAAGCCTCCGAAATGGCGCTGGAGGCCATCAACGGCGCAACGGAATTGACCGTCGGCGGCTCGGCCGATCTGACGCACTCGAATCTGACGATCACCAAGGGCATGAACCGCATTGCGCCGAGTGACTATGCCGGCCGCTACATTCACTACGGCATTCGTGAGCACGGCATGGCGGCCGCCATGAACGGCATCGCGCTGCATGGAGGTTTCGTGCCCTATGGCGGTACGTTCCTGTGCTTCGCCGATTATGCGCGCGGCGCGATGCGGCTCTCGGCGCTCATGGGCCAGCGCGTCATCTATGTGATGACACACGATTCCATCGGCCTCGGCGAGGACGGCCCGACGCACCAGCCGGTCGAGCACCTTGCGATGCTGCGTGCGACGCCTAATCTCAACGTCTTCCGTCCGGCGGATGTCATCGAAACGGCGGAGTGCTGGGAACTCGCGCTGAAGAGCAAGGATCGGCCGAGCGTCCTGGTGCTGTCGCGCCAGAACCTGCCGATGCTGCGTCGGTCGCACAGTGACGAGAACCGCTCCCGCCAAGGTGGCTACGTCCTGCGCGAACCAGCCGAGCACCGTGCCGTCACCCTGATCGCCACCGGCTCGGAGGTCGAGATCGCGGTTGCTGCCGCCGAAAGGCTGGAGACCGAGCATGGTGTCGCCGCCGCCGTCGTGTCGATGCCGTGCTGGGAGCTTTTCGAGGAGCAGGAAAGCGCCACCCGCAAGGCCGTCCTCGGCTCGGCGCCGCGCGTCGCGGTCGAAGCGGCAGCCCGGCTGGGCTGGGACCGCTGGATCGGCGAGACCGGCGCTTTCGTCGGCATGACCGGCTTCGGCGCCAGCGCCCCTGCCCCCGACCTCTACCGGCATTTCAACATCACGTCCGAAGCGGTTGCTGCAGCGGCGCTGAAGCTCATCATCTAGGAGGATTCACAATGGCTCGCATCACCCTTCGCCAGCTTCTCGACCATGCCGCCGAGCACGGCTACGGCGTACCGGCATTCAACATCAACAACATGGAACAGGGCCTCGCCATCATGGAAGCGGCCAAGGCCTGCGACGCGCCTGTCATCATCCAGGCTTCGCGTGGCGCCCGATCCTATGCCAACGACATCATGCTGGCCAAGATGATGGAGGCGCTGACCGAAATCCACCCAACCATCCCGCTATGCATCCATCAAGACCACGGCAACAGCGAGGCCACCTGCCTTTCCGCGATCCGCCACGGCTTCACCTCGGTGATGATGGACGGATCCTTGATGGCGGACGCCAAGACGCCGGCAAGCTACGACTACAACGTCGCCATAACCGAACGCGTCGCACGTATGGCGCATTGGGTCGGCGCTTCCGTCGAAGGCGAACTGGGCGTGCTCGGCTCGCTGGAAACCGGCCAAGGCGAGGCCGAGGATGGCCACGGCGCCGAGGGCGCGCTCTCCCACGACCAGCTCCTGACCGATCCCGATCAGGCGGTCGACTTCGTGACCGCAACCCAGGTCGACGCGCTGGCGATTGCCTGCGGCACCTCGCACGGTGCCTACAAATTCACCCGCAAGCCGGACGGCGACATCCTGGCCATGCAGGTGATCGAGGCGATCCACGAGAAGCTGCCCAACACGCATCTGGTCATGCACGGCTCTTCCTCTGTGCCGCAGGAGTTGCAGGACATCATCAACAGATACGGCGGCGAGATGCCCCAGACTTTTGGCGTCCCGGTCGAGGAGATCGAGCGCGGCATCCGCTACGGCGTGCGCAAGGTCAATATCGACACCGATTGCCGCATGGCCATGGCCGGGCAGTTCCGCCGCGTCGCGACGGAAGACCCGCGCGAGTTCGATCCCCGCAAATTCCTGAAGCCCGCCATGGATGCCTTGCGCGACCTTTGCCGGGACCGCTTCGAGCGTTTCGGTACGGCGTCCAACGCCTCGAAGATCAAGGTCATCGCCATGGACGAGATGGCGAAACGTTACGCCGCGGGAAAACTCGACCCCCAAATCGCAACCGCGAAAGCCGCCTGAGCAACAAACAGGAGACCTGTCATGAACAAGATCGACATACTGCCAGCGGGGACGCTCAAGGAAGGCAAGGAGCGCTACAAGTCAGGGGTCATCCCCTACAAGAAGATGGGCTACTGGGAGCCTGACTACAGGCCCAAGGAAACCGATCTGATCGCCATGTTCCGGATCACGCCGCAACCCGGTGTCGACCACGAGGAGGCGGCAGCCGCCATCGCCGGTGAATCCTCCACCGCGACGTGGACCGTGGTGTGGACCGACCGGCTGACAGCTTGCGAGCTCTATCGCGCCAAGGCGTTCAGATCCGAGCCGGTGCCGAACACCGGTCCCGGAACCAAGACCGAGCAACAGTACTTCGCCTACATGGCCTACGACCTCGACCTGTTCGAGCCGGGCTCGATCGCCAACCTGACCGCATCGATCATCGGCAATGTGTTCGGCTTCAAGGCAGTCAAGGCGTTGCGGCTGGAAGACATGCGTATCCCGGTGGCGTATCTCAAAACTTTCCAGGGGCCGGCGACCGGCATCGTGGTGGAGCGTGAGCGGCTCGACAAGTTCGGCCGGCCGCTGCTCGGCGCAACGACGAAGCCGAAGCTCGGCCTGTCGGGACGCAATTACGGGCGCGTCGTTTATGAAGCGCTGAAGGGCGGCCTCGACTTCGTCAAGGACGACGAGAACATCAACTCGCAGCCCTTCATGCATTGGCGCGACCGCTTCCTCTACTGCATGGAGGCCGTGAACAAGGCGTCGGCCGCCACCGGCGAGGTCAAAGGCCATTATCTCAACGTCACCGCCGGCACGATGGAGGAGATGTACGAGCGCGCCGAATTCGCCAAGCAACTTGGCTCCTGCATCGTCATGATCGACCTCGTCATCGGCTACACGGCGATCCAGTCGATGGCCAAGTGGGCACGCCGCAACGACATGATCCTGCACCTGCACCGTGCCGGCAACTCGACCTATTCGCGCCAGAAGAACCACGGCATGAATTTCCGCGTCATCTGCAAATGGATGCGCATGGCCGGCGTCGACCATATCCATGCCGGCACGGTGGTCGGCAAGCTGGAAGGCGACCCGCTCATGATCAAGGGATTTTATGACACGCTGCGCGAGGAGCGCACGCCTCAGAACCTCGAAACCGGGCTGTTCTTCGATCAGGAATGGGCCTCGCTCAACAAGGTGATGCCCGTTGCCTCGGGCGGCATCCATGCCGGCCAGATGCACCAGTTGATCCACTATCTCGGCGAGGACGTCATCCTGCAGTTCGGCGGCGGCACGATCGGCCATCCGGACGGTATCCAGGCAGGCGCGACGGCCAATCGCGTCGCCTTGGAAGCGATGATCCTGGCCCGCAACGAGGGGCGCGATTATTTGCGCGAAGGGACCAAGATCCTCGAACAGGCGGCCAGATGGTGCACGCCGCTGAAGGCTGCCCTGGAGACCTGGAAGGACGTCACCTTCAACTACGAATCGACCGACACGGCCGACTTCGTGCCAACCGCAACGCCCAGCTTCTAGACGAAAGGAACCGTCGTCATGATGACCAATCCGGGAAACAAGGTCACACAGGGGCAGTTCTCGTTCCTGCCCGACCTGACCGACGAGCAGATTTCGGCGCAGATCAAATACGCGCTGAAGAACCATTGGGCGGTCAGCGTCGAGTACACGGACGATCCGCATCCGCGAAATACCTATTGGGAAATGTACGGCAACCCGATGTTCGACTTGAAAGATCCGGCGGGCATACTGCTCGAGGTCAATGCTTGCCGGAAAGCCTGTCCGAACATGTATGTGCGGGTGACCGCCTTCGATTCGACCAAGGGCTGGGAAGCGCCGCGCATGTCGTTCATTGTCAACCGGCCGCCCAGCGAACCCGGGTTCCGGCTGCTGCGCCAGGAGCGTGACGGCCGCAGCCAGGGTTATTCGATCGTGCCTTATGCGACCGACAGGCCCGAGGGCGAGCGGAGCTAGCCGAACCATGCTGAACGCGATGACAAAGGACGCTGCCGCACAGGACGCGACGGTCGATCTGCAGGCCGAGTTCGAGGCGTCCAACATCGACGAGGTGATGGACAAGCTCGACCGAGAACTCGTTGGCCTGAAGCCGGTCAAGACCCGCATCCGCGAGATCGCCGCCCTCCTCCTGGTCGACCGGCTTCGCCGCAGGTTCGGACTGACATCGGGCGCGCCGACGCTGCACATGAATTTCACGGGAAATCCTGGCACCGGAAAGACCACGGTGGCGCTGAGGATGGCCGAAATCCTGCATCGTCTGGGTTATGTCCGCGAAGGCCACATGGTCGCCGTGACTCGCGACGATCTCGTCGGCCAGTATGTGGGCCACACCGCGCCCAAGACCCGCGAGGTGATCAAGCGTGCCATGGGCGGCGTGCTTTTCATCGACGAGGCCTACTATCTCTACAAGCCAGAGAACGAACGCGACTACGGCCAGGAATCGATCGAAATCCTGCTGCAGTGCATGGAGAACAACCGTGACGATCTGGTTGTGATCCTTGCCGGCTACAAGAACAAGATGGACCGCTTCTTCGACAGCAATCCCGGCATGCGTTCGCGCATCGCCCACCACCTCGACTTCCCCGACTATGGCGTCAGCGAACTGAAATCGATCGCCGAGATTATGCTCGCGGAGCAGAATTATCGCCTCAGCGAGGCGGCGTCCCAGGCGCTCGAAGAGTATCTTCCGATCCGCATGAGGCTGCCGCATTTCTCCAACGCGCGTTCGGTTCGCAATGGGCTTGACCGGGCGCGGCTGCGGCAGGCTAACCGGCTTTTCGCATCGCGCAGCCGGGTGTTGACCAAGGCCGATCTTATCACCATCGAGGAATCCGACATTCGCGGCAGCCGCGTGTTCGCGGAAGGGAAACTGGAAGGCGAACCGGAGACGAAGATGCGCTGACAGGACGAAGCGGCCGGCGCAGCGACCAACACCGCAGACAGAATTGGAGACGACGACCATGGTCACCGGGACAATCATCGCACCCTCCGTGCTTTCCGCGGATTTCTCGCGGCTCGGCGACGAGGTCGAAGCTGTCGTGCGGGCGGGTGCCGACTGGATCCATCTCGACGTGATGGACGGCCACTTCGTGCCCAACATCACCTTCGGTCCGCCGGTGATCAAGGCGATCCGCGACCGAACGGACAAAATCTTCGACTGCCATCTGATGATCGCGCCGGCCGACCCCTATCTGGCCGCCTTCGCCGACGCCGGTTGCGACATCATCACGGTGCATGCAGAGGCCGGGCCGCATCTCGATCGTTCCCTGCAGGCGATCAAAAATCTCGGCAAGAAGGCCGGCGTATCGCTGAATCCTTCGACGCCGGAGAGCGTCATCGAGTATGTGCTCGACAGGCTCGATCTGGTGCTTCTGATGACGGTCAATCCAGGCTTCGGCGGCCAGGCCTTCATTTCCGCGGTCATCGAGAAGATCAGGCGAATCAAGGCATTGGTTGGCCACCGCCCGATTGACATCGAAATCGATGGCGGCGTCACGGCCGAAACCGCCCCGCTGGTCGCCGCGGCCGGCGCCAATGTGCTGGTCGCCGGGTCGGCCGTGTTCAAGGGAGGCGCCGAGGCGGCCTACCGCGCCAACATTGGAACCATCCGACAGGCGGCCGACGGTGCGATCCGGAAAGCCGCGTAAACCATTTCATCGGAGGCAAGCATGGCGGCCGTTCCCCCTGTCTGCGATTTCGGCTGGCGCGCGATCGATGCCGTTTTGCCCGGCGTCGACGGCAGGTCGCATTCGATCCTCAGCCAGGCCGGCCCGAATGGCCTGGTCGTGGCCTTCATCTGCAATCACTGCCCTTATGTGAAGGCGGTGATTTCACGTATCGTGCGCGATGCCAACGACCTCAAGGCCGAAGGTATCGGCTTTGTCGCAATCAACTCGAACGATGCCGACACCTACCCGGAGGATTCCTTCGAGCAAATGAAGCTCTTCGCCACGACGAACGGCTTCAGCTTCCCTTACCTGCACGACCAGCGCCAAACTGTAGCGCGCGATTACGTGGCGGTGTGTACTCCCGATTTCTTCGGGTTCAACAGCGAGTTGGGATTGCAATATCGCGGTCGGCTGGACGCCTCGCGACGAGAAGCCGGAGCGCCCGGGCTGAGACGCGATCTGTTCAAGGCGATGAAGCAGGTTGCCCGAACCGGCGACGGGCCGCTGGACCAGGTCGCCTCGATCGGCTGCTCGATCAAGTGGAAGGATGACGCATGAACGTCGGCGCAGGTAGGCCGCTTCGATCGCCGAAGGCGATCCTGTTCGACCTCGACGGCACGCTGGTCGACTCGGCACCGGACATAGCGGCCGCCGTCAACGAATTGCTGGCCAGCCGCGATCTGCCGCCGCTGCGCCTGGACCGGGTCAAGGCCATGATCGGCGGCGGTGTCAGGAAACTGATCGAGCGAGCCTTCGCGGCATCGGGAGCGCCACTGCTCGGCAACGCTCTCGATGAGGCAAACCGCGTCATGGCGCCTATCTACCGCCGGCACCTGACCGGCCTGACAAGGCTGATGCCTGGCGTCAGGGAGGCCCTCACCCACTTTCATTTGGGCGGAGTAGGCATGGGGGTGGCAACCAACAAACCGCAGTTGGCGACCCGCGAAATCCTGCTTCATTTCGGATTGACGGAATATTTCGGTGCGATCGTCGGCGGAGACGCGGTGACATACCTGAAACCGGCGCCCGATGCCCTGCTGCTGGCGTTGGCACAGCTAGGCGTCGACCCGGGTGACGCGCTGCTGGTCGGAGACAGTGGCGCTGACCTGGGCGCCGCACGCGCCGCCGGCATGCCCGTCATTCTGCTGCGTGGCGGCTACAGCCACATTCCGGTGGAAGAGCTTGGCGCCGATCTTGTTTGCGACAGCCTTTTCGATCTGCCTTCGGCAATGCAGGGGCTGCAAGCCGATGCGTAGGCGAACGCCGGCCGAACGCAAGTTCGAACGGCCGGCGGCGCGCTATTTCGAGAATTGCTTCAGATAGGCGATGACATTGGCGATGTCTTCGTCCTGTTTGAGGCCGACAAACGCCATCTTTGTTCCTTTGACCATGGCCTTGGGATCGTGAAGGTAAGTCTTCAGCGTGGGTTCATCCCATTTGACGCCGGACTTGCCTGCCGCGACCATCGCCTGAGAATAGCTGAACCCCGGGTGCGTGCCGGCTGTTCGGCCGATGACGCCGTTCAACGACGGGCCGACCTTGTTCTTGTCCTGGTCGGCGACATGGCAGACCTTGCATTTGGCGAAGACCTTCTCACCCGCCGCCGCATCCTGTGCCTGGGATTGGCTCGCGATGAAGGGCACAACGGACATGACTGCGAAAAATGCGATTGCGCGCATGGTATTTCCTCATTGATCGTCTGGGTGCCCTGGACGATTTGCGCATGCCGATCCTTTGATCCGTCGGCATGCGCCTTACGCGGTGGCGTGGAAATTCCGCTTCTCCCGTGGAGCCGCGCCGCGTCACCTGGAAGCTAATCGGCATGTTGTGAAAGTCAATCGTACAAAGGTTTAGAGGCCTGGGTGCTCAAGGATTCTGCCCATTCGTCTTTGTTGACGACTATCGGGCGAGCGCGTAGCTTGACCTCATTCCGGTTTCTCCATTGGCACCTTGAGAAATCCGGCAAGTGGCGGTTTTGTCCTGGCTCCTGGTTGGGCTGGACTCGCCGAGATGGGCGTTTGGGAACGCGCAAGAGGTGCTGAATGGACATGGTCGATCTCATATTGACGGTTTGCCTCAGCGCCAATCCGAGCAATTGCCGAGACGAACATCTCTATTTCGAGAGCCGCGGCACCCTGTTCCAATGCATGTTCCTTGCCCCCAGCGAAATCGCGAAATGGTCTCAAGAACACCCGACCCTCAAGGTCATGCGCTGGAAATGCGCATTTCCGAGCAAGGAACGAGCCATCTGATTTGGCAGCGCGGAACCCTGGGGAGGAGGTGTCATGATGGTTTCACGGCGCATGACGTTGCGTCTGGCGGTTCTCGGGACAGCCGCTGTTCTTGCTACCAGGCCAGCCGTTGCGGCAGCCAGGATTCGCCTCGGTGTGCTGAAGTTTGGAACCGTGAGTTGGGAACTCGATACGCTACGGCAGCACAAGTTCGATGCCGCGAACGGGATCGATCTGGAGATCATCGACTTCGCCGGCGAGGATGCAACCAGCGTCGCGATGCAGGCTGGCGCGATCGACATGATCGTCTCCGACTGGCTGTGGGTCTCGCGCCAGCGCTCCGAAGGCGGCGACCTCACATTGTTCCCCTATTCCACCGCCGTGGGCGCGATCATGGTGAAGGAGGGTTCACCGATCCGGACGGTCGCCGATCTCAAGGACAAGAAGATCGGCGTCGCCGGCGGCCCGCTCGACAAGAGTTGGCTGCTGATACAAGCGCTGACCAGACGCGATCTCGGCGTCGACCTGTCGGCAACCAGCGACATCGTCTTTGGCGCGCCGCCGCTGATTTCGGAAAAGGCGATACAGGGCGAACTCGATGCAGTGCTGAATTTCTGGCATTTTTGCGCCCGTCTCGAGGCCAATGGCTTCCGTCGATTGATCGGCGTGAATGACGCGGCAAAGACGCTTGGGGCTCTGGGACCCGTGTCGGCGCTCGGTTACGTCTTCCATGACCAATGGGCGAACGAGAACCCCGATGCCGTCAGGGGGTTCGTAAGGGCGTCCGCGCAAGCCAAGGACTTGCTGGCCAGATCCGATGACGAATGGCTGCGCCTGGCGCCGATCATTCGCGCGGAAGGCAAGGAACTGGAAAAACTGCGCGATCGCTATCGTCAGGGCATTCCCAGACGGTCGGTCGCCGAGGAAGCGGCTGACGCCGGCAGGCTATACCATGTGCTGGCGGCGATCGGCGGCGCGAAGCTGGTCGGCAGCGCGCCGGAGATGGCGCCCGGCACATTCTGGCAGGAACCCTGGAAATGACCGCATCGGAAACCGACGGCACGCGTGATGCCCCGCCGAGCATGTCCGGCCGACGCAGCCTGGCGACGGCACTGGCGCCCGCGCTGACCGTAGCGGTTTCCCTGCTCGGGCTTTGCCTGCTGTGGAACCTTGCGGCAGGCGTCTGGCCAAGCCGTGCCTTTCCAGGACCTGGGCAGGTCTGGCAGGTGCTTCTCAGGGAGGCTGCGAGCGGCGACCTCTTTTACCATCTCGGCGTGACCCTCGGCCGGGTCGCCGCAGCATATATCGTCGCAATGATCATCGGATCCGTCATCGGCGTTTTGCTCGGCAGCTATCGTCGCGTCGACCGTTTTTTCAACCCGTGGGTGATCCTGTTCCTCAACATCCCGGCGCTGGTGGTCATCGTCCTCGGCTACATCTGGTTCGGCCTCAACGAGGCGGCGGCGATCGGCGCGGTGGCAGTGAACAAGATCCCGAATGTCGTGGTGACGATGCGTGAAGGCGCCAGGACGCTTGATCCAAGCTACGCCGAAATGGCCACCGTCTATCGCTTCGGCCGCCTTGATCGCATCCGCCATATCCTGCTGCCGCAATTGCAGCCCTATCTTGCCGCCGCGTCGCGATCCGGCATCGCCCTCATCTGGAAGATCGTCCTGGTCGTCGAACTGCTCGGCCGCTCGAACGGTGTCGGCTTCCAGATCCATCTCTATTTCCAGCTTTTCGATGTCGCCGCCATTCTTGCCTACACGCTGGCTTTCGTGGCGGTGATGCTTGTCATTGAACTTCTCCTGGTGCAGCCCGTTGAACGACATGCAACCCGTTGGCGCCGTCGTCCCGCTTAAGGTCGACATCGCCGAAAAGACCTTCAGGTCCGCGCGAGGCGTCTCGATCACGGCGCTTCAGGACCTTTCCTTCGAGGTCCGGCAAGGCGAATTCGCCTGCTTGCTTGGACCGTCGGGCTGCGGCAAGACCACGACGCTGCGTATCCTGCTTGGCTTGGACAAAGACTTTTCCGGCTCCTTCCAGTTGCCGCAAGGAGGTTCGAACCGCATCGCCGCCGTATTCCAGGAACCGACCCTGCTGCCGTGGCGAACGGTGGAGCAGAATGTCAGGCTGGCGTTGCCGAAAAGCTTGAGGGCGAAAAATCTCGACGGGCTGTTCGACACGCTCGGCCTCGCGGCCATGCGCTCGCTCTATCCTGCCGAACTGTCGCTCGGCCTTGCGCGCAGGGCAGCACTTGCCAGGGCTTTCGCCACGGAGCCGGCGGTGCTTTTCCTGGACGAACCCTTTGTCTCGCTCGACGAACAGACCGCCGAGCGGCTTCGGCATCTGCTTTTGACCGTGTGGTCGGAACGGCCCACGACCGCCTTGATGGTGACGCACAATCTACGCGAGGCACTGATGCTCTCGGACCGCATCATCGTGCTCGCGCCGCGGCCAACCCATGTGCTCGGCGTGTTCGACGTACGGTTGCCACGGCAACATCGCAATTCGCAGGTGATGAGCGACCTTCTGCGGTCGTTCCATCATAGATTTCCGGACGTCACCTGATCGCCTGCAGGTGAAATGCATATCGGAGGCCTTCATGTCGATCGATCGGCTAAGACGCAGGCTTGTGCGTGGCTTCGCCTGTACCGCCGCCAGCGCCGCCTTGATGCCGTGCTGCCTCGGACGAGCCGCGGCTGGCAACCTGGGATTCTCGCTCAGGCAGATCGCCGACGGCGTCTTCGCCTTCCAGGGCACGGATGAATTGATGACCGCCGCCAACGACGGTGCGATCTGCAATCTGGGCGCCGTCATCGGTACCGATGCGGTTGCCGTCATCGACAGCGGTGGCAGCCTGATCGAGGCGCACGCCTTTCTCGCCGCGATCGGAAAGGTAACCGCAAAGCCGGTTCGCTTCCTGGTCAACACCCACATGCACCCCGACCACATCTTCGGCAATGCGGCATTCCGGGAGATCGGCGCGACCATCGTCGGTCACCGCAATCTGCCGCGCGCCCTCGACGCGCGTGGCGCGTTCTATCTGCACAACTATCGCGAACAGCTTGGCGAGGCGCTGATGGAGGGGGTCGAGATCGTGTCGCCGACCAGGCTGGTCGACGATCACCTGCAACTCGACCTCGGCGGGCGCACGATCGAACTGCGGGCATGGAAGGCGGCGCACACCGACAACGACCTGACCGTATTCGATACCACGACCAGAACGCTCTTTGCCGGCGATCTGGTGTTCATGGGCTCCTTGCCGACGCTCGACGGATCACTGCTTGGATGGCTCCGCCAGATGGATGCACTCACCGCGATCGACGCCGCGCGCGTCGTTCCAGGTCATGGTCCTGTAACGGCCGACTGGCCACAGGCACTGGCGGGGGAGCGACGCTATTTCGAGGTTCTGGCGCGCGATATCCGCAAGGCGATCGCCGACGGAACGCCGCTGCGCGAAGCAGTCAAAACCGCAGGCGGAAGCGAACGGGACAATTGGCACCTGTTCGACGATTACAACGAGCGCAACGCAACGGCCGCATTTGCCGAACTCGAATGGGAATAGACGACGCCGACATGCGCTAGGCGGCCGCAAAGCACGGCGATTTGCCAAGGCGTCGCCAAAGGCTTATCCTCAACGCCAGCCTGGGCACCACCTCTCTTGCATTGGTGGAGGCATCGAAATGCAAAATCAAGCTTACTCGAGCCGGCAGCTCGCCTTGCCGCTCGCATCCGTTTTCGCCGCGATCATCTTGACCATCGGCACGTTGCTCGGCTCCTCGGGAGCCGCCAACGCACAGCAAACAACCGCGTCCTCGGATAGAATCTGGCATGACTTGAAGGGCGACGTGTTCGGCGATCGGGCAATTCTGGTCGATACCGGCGTCGTCAGGATCGAAGCACCAAAGCGGGCGCAGGATGCCGCCATCGTGCCCGTCGACATCTATCTCGATCCAGCCAAGGCGCCAGACGGCATCAAATCCGTTACCTTGATCATCGACGCGAACCCTGCACCGGTGGCGGCAACGTTCCAGCTCGGCAAGGATGCCGGCGTGACGCATCTGTCGACGCGCGTGCGCGTCAACGACTATTCCTATCTGCGTGCCATCGCTGAGACGCAGGGTGGTCAACTCCATATGGTACAGACCTTCGTCAAGGCGTCAGGTGGCTGCTCCGCCCCTGCGGTCAAGAACCAGGACGAGGCCAACGCGACAATGGGTCAGATGAAGCTGCGCCAGTTCCCGCCCAAAGAGACGATGACCAAGACCGAGGAACTGCAGTTGATGATCCGGCACCCTAACAATTCGGGGCTGCAGCGGGATCCGCTGACCCAATATTTCATACCGGCGCATTTTGTCCAGAAACTGTCGATCTCCCAAGCCGGCCGGCCGATCCTCTCCATGGAAGGTGGAATATCGATTTCGGAAGATCCCAACTTCCGATTCGATTTCACCGTGCACGGCAAGGGCGAAATCCAGGTTGAAGCGATCGATACGGACGGCAAAACATTTCGCAATCAGTGGCCGCTCGAGACAGCGGGACTCTGAAGTCTCGATATCTTGCGCTGGACTGCCGGTGCTTGCCACTTGATCCCGAAAATGGAGCTCGTTCGGGAAGATCACGCCCAGGCAGAGGACGAAGCTCCATCCGGCTTCCGGATGGAGCAGGCTCTAAAAGCAGCGCACGTCGGCTTCCGACTGCGCGCGCTTCAATTCGGTACGGGCTGCCTTCGCCGGTGCGCTTTCGCGAAACAGCCCCGCGCTTTCGCCTGTGGTCAAAGACATGCTCTTGAAAGTCTCGGCTCTCTCATAGTGGTCGTAGGGAAGGATCGAGGCGATGACGTCGATCGAGCAGGAACAGCTTTCCAGCGCCTGACGTGTCTGGCCGTTCGTCTGCATGCAGCCGAGCACGTAGTCGGCGATCGTTGCTGTCGGGTAATCACCCGCGGCGCCCGCCGGGTTTGCGAAGGCCAGCGGCCCGGCAAGGAGCAGCGGCAAAGTCGAAAATCCAACATATCTGATCACGGGAAAACCTCCGGTTAGCCTAGGCGCGATGCGCCCAGTCGGGATCACCGTGGCAGTTGGCAACGTGCAGCAGAGTCAGTCAAGCGCCCATGGCTTCCGTATGCGACCAAAGGAGGAATGCGGGGCTTGTCGACCGTGGTTCCGCATGGCGGCTCCGTGGCCTGCTCCACGCCCCGACTCCAACGATCATCTCATGCTTGGCCCACTATCGATTCCCAATGGAGCACGCGCATGACCATGCCGAGACATCGAAGCGAATACCTCCAAATAAAATCAAAGCTTAGGCGAAATGTAAAAATCAACAAATAACTAAATTTTATGTGCCCCATCGTTATTTCGCGGTCATAAATACTTTATCTAACAAATACCGTCCTGCTTATTTTCTTATATTGCACCGCATCATTTACGATATTGCGGTGCAAAAACACCAGCAGGCTTTTTTGCTTGCCTAGCCTTTTACGATGACATAGCCTCACCCTGTTTCCGGCTTCAAGGGCGTCACCGTCATTAGGGAGCGGCGACAGTCTTTCGTAGGCCAAGGTGAGGTGGGCAGTAACGGTGCCCTCTGCACATCTGGCTTAGGTCGTGACACGCTGCCGGAAATATTTCCCCCCCGTGAATCGCTTGGGCAAGCCCTTGTGGGCTCAGCAAATGATTCATCACTATGAACCTCGGGAGGAATTCGGATGCGTGTACTTACGAAAGCTACCTATATTCTAACCACTGCGGCGTTTCTGTCGCTCGGCGCGGCCTATACGGCGTCGGCTAACGAGGACCTTGCAAAGCTGGCTTCGGATTCGAAGAACTGGGCAATGCAGACGGGTGACTACGCCAACACCCGCTATTCCAAACTCAACCAGATTACTGCGGACAATGTGAAGAACCTGCAGGTCAAGTGGACCTTTTCCACCGGCGTGCTACGAGGCCACGAGGGTGGACCGCTTATCATCGGCGATGTGATGTATGTCCACACGCCTTTCCCGAACAATGTCTTTGCGCTCGATCTCAAGAATGACGGGAAGATCCTTTGGAAGTACGAACCCAAGCAGGATCCCAACGTCATTCCGATCATGTGTTGCGATACGGTCAACCGTGGCGTTGCCTATGGTGACGGCAAGATCATTCTCAATCAGGCCGACACCACAGTCGTCGCCCTCGACGCGAAGACTGGCAAGGTCGTCTGGTCGGTCAAGAACGGCGACCAGACCGATGGCGGCAAAGGCGAATCCGGTACGGCTGCCCCCGTCGTCGTCAAGGACAAGGTGCTCATCGGCGTCTCCGGCGCCGAATTCGGCGTTCGCGGCTGGCTGGCCGCCTACAATCTGAAAGATGGCAAACTCGCCTGGAAAGCCTATTCGGAAGGTCCGGACGCAGACACCCTGATCGATCCCGAGAAGACCACGCAACTCGGCAAGCCGGTTGGCAAGGATTCCGGCACGAACACCTGGGAAGGCGAGCAGTGGAAGACCGGCGGCGGCACGACATGGGGATGGTATTCCTATGATCCCAAGCTGAACCTGGTCTATTATGGCACCGGCAATCCCTCGACGTGGAACCCGGTCCAACGCCCCGGCGACAATCGCTGGTCGATGACGATCATGGCCCGCGATGCGGATACTGGTGTTGCCAAATGGCTCTACCAGATGACCCCGCATGACGAATGGGACTATGACGGCATCAACGAGATGATCCTCGTCGATGGCATGGAGGTCAACGGCGCCAAGCACGACGTGCTGGTGCATTTCGATCGCAATGGTTTTGCCTACACCATGGATCGCGCCACCGGCGACCTTCTCGTCGCCAAGAAATACGATCCGGCCGTGAACTGGGCGACCGAAGTCGTCATGGACCCCAAGAGCGAACAGTATGGTCGCCCGCAGGTCGTGGCGAAATATTCGACCCAGCAGAACGGCGAAGACACCAACTCGACGGGCATCTGCCCGGCGGCGCTTGGAACGAAGGACCAGCAGCCGGCGGCCTATTCGCCGAAGACCGGGCTGTTCTATGTCCCGACCAACCATGTCTGCATGGACTATGAGCCTTACAAGGTGAGCTACACCGCCGGTCAGCCTTATGTTGGCGCCACCGTGTCGATGTATCCCGCACCTGGCGGCGACGGCAACATGGGCAACTTCATTGCCTGGGATGCGGCCAAGGGCGAGATCGTCTGGTCGAAGCCCGAGCAGTTCTCGGTGTGGTCGGGCGCGTTGGCGACAGATGGCGACGTCGTCTTCTACGGTACACTCGAAGGCTACATCAAGGCGGTCGATAAGGACGGCAAGGAACTCTACAAGTTCAAGACCCCGTCCGGCATCATCGGCAACATCACGACCTACGAGCAGGGCGGCAAGCAGTATATCGCCGTTCTGTCGGGCGTCGGTGGATGGGCTGGTATCGGCCTGGCAGGCGGCCTGCTTTCGCCTGACAACGCCGCTGCCTGGCATGGCGCCGTCGATCAGGGCCGCGCGCAAGGCGACCAAGCCGCTGTCGTTGGTACAGCTGGCCTGGGTGCCGTCGGCGGCTACGCGGCACTTGCCGACTACACGACGCTGGGCGGTCAGCTCACCGTCTTCGGTCTCCCGGATTGATGCGCTGGGAACCTTGAGCATGCCTCAGGTCTTGTGAGACCAAAGGCTTGAAGAACGAGAGCCCGGACATCCGGAAGCCATGGCCGGGCTCTCGATTCGGTTACGCACCCAAAAACACCGATCAATGCCGGTCGCGACAGCAAAACCGTGTCCATTGGCAAATGAAGGAAGCGTTTGAATGTCCGTTCGCATTGTAATTTCGGCTTTCGTGCTGGCTCTGTTGCCTCTGGCAAGCTCGAGCCTCGCCCGGGCCGACGACAGCATGGAAAAAGCCAAGGCGGTAAAGGAAGAAGGCGGCAAGTATTTGGATGCGGATGGAAATCCGACCTACAAGATCGAAAACGGAACCGTCGATTGGTACACGTTCAGCGGCTACCGCCGGTATCATTCCGATTGCCATGTCTGCCACGGACAGGACGCGACAGGTTCGAGCTATGCGCCGGCTTTGGTCAACAGCCTGAAAACCATGGATTACGCCACATTCCTCTCGATCGTCGCCGAAGGCCGCAAGAATGTCGGCGGCGGCAAGGAAAACGTCATGCCTGCCTTTGGCGACAACAAGAACGTCTATTGCTACCTGGACGATCTCTACGTCTATCTGCGCGCGCGCGCGGATGGCGCGGCGCCCCGCGGAAGGCCGCCCAAGCACGAAGACAAGGCCCAGGCGGCGAAGGATGCCGAAGCATCCTGCATGGGTGGATGACATGATCGGCCGCGATGCATTGAAGCTGCGCGTCGTTCTGCCGATCCTCGGCACACTCGCCTTGCTGCCGTCGAACGCGCATGCGCAAAGCGCCGGCCTTGGCGCGGCGGGAGAACTGGTCGACCCTGACATTCTGCGCGTCTGCGCCGATCCCTCGAATATGCCCTTCACCGACAAGAGCGGCGAAGGCTTCGAAAACAAGCTGGCCGAACTGGTTGCCGCGAAAACCGGGCGCAAGTCCGTCTCCTACACCTGGTTTCCCACGATCACCGGCTTCGTGCGCAATACGTTGGGGGCCAACCGATGCGACATCATCATGGGCTATGCCCAAGGCGATGAGCTGGTGCAGAACACCAACGCCTACTATCGCTCCGCCTATGTGCTGGTGCATCCGAAAAGCCACGATATGGAAGGCGTGGAAACGATCGAGGATCCCAGACTCACAGGCAAAACGATCGGCGTCGTTGAAAGCACGCCGCCAACCGCCAACATGGCCGCCAACAAGCTTCTACGGACCGCCAAGATCTATCCGCTTGCGGTGGATACGCGCGTCACCCCATCAATGGGGGAGGTCATGATCAAGGACATGCTGGCACACAAGATCGATGCGGCGGTGCTGTGGGGACCGATGGCAGGTTACTACGCCAAGGAACTCGGAGCTGATGTGACGATCGTTCCACTGGTGAAGGAAAAAACCGGCTCGCGCATGTCTTACCGCATCACCATGGGCGTACGTCCGTCGGACCAGGAATGGAAGCGGACGCTCAACCGGGTGATCAGGGAAAACCAGGCGGAGATCACCAGGATCCTGCTGAGCTACAACGTGCCGCTGATCGACGAACACGACAACCTGATTACCCAATGAATGGAAGGGAGACTATTTTCGTGCTGGTCGCCGCGAGCCTTCTGGGTCTGGCCGAGCCGACATGGGCTGGCGACATCGCCGAACCCAGCGGTTTCCGGATGGACGACTATCGGGCGCCGGTGCCGCGGACGCTGCAAGGCGCGAGGGTGGTGACGACGGTGGAAGCGGAAGCGCTGTGGCGAGCGAAAAAGGCGATCTTCTTCGACGTGATGCCGGACACGCCCAAACCGGCCAATTTGCCGGCAGGGACGATATGGAGAGACAAGGTCAGAAAGGACATTCCAGGCAGCATATGGCTGGCCAATGTGGGATACGGCGCTATTTCGCAGGAGACCGCCAGCTATTTTCGCCAAGGCCTCGCGGCCAAGGCCGGGACGGACAAGTCGCGCGCGATTCTGTTCTACTGCATGACGAATTGCTGGATGTCGTGGAATGCGGCGAAACGGGCCGTCCAGTGGGGCTACAGTTCAGTAATCTGGTATCCGCTCGGCGCCGATGGGTGGGAAGATGCAAACCTTCCACTGGAGGAGAAGAAACCCTACGCAACGAACAATTGAAATAAGGACTGCAATTATTCTCGATAGTTTGTTTTCAATTTTTCAAAACCTATTGTTTCATTTGTCCATTTTGAAACTTGATGGACGAGCCATTGCGTCGGTGCCCTGCAATGGTTGGCTAACGACAGGATCGGTCCCTTCGGGCTGGTATAAGAGGAGAAATGTCATGAAGAAGAACTGGAAAAAACCGACCATGTGTCAGGTTGCCGCTGGCTTCGAAATTTCACGGTATCTGCCTGCTGAAATTACTCCCAAGAAGTAGGCCGCAGAGGTGCGCGTCCCTGGCGACAGGGGCGCGCATCCCCTCCCCGCATGGGATTTTCGTGAAAGATTTTGACGCACGCAAAGCGCGCGGAGTGTTGTTTGTGACTGCAAATTGCCTGCAGGTCAGAGAAGCCGGCGCGCGGGCATTTTCATGCATTTGAGGATCATCGGATCGGCGGCGGGCGGCGGCTTTCCGCAATGGAACTGCAACTACCGTCTCAGTCGTGCGGCTCGCAACGGCATGGCAAGCGTGCATCCACGAACCCAGTCAAGTGTCGCCGCCTCGGCGGACGGGTTGGGCTGGGTTCTTTTCAATGCCTCGCCCGACATTCGCCAGCAAATCGCTGCAACACCTGAATTGCAACCTGCGGGCGATGCGCCGCTGCGCTCGACACCTATTCGCGCTGTGGTGCTGACCAATGCCGACGTCGATCATATCGCCGGACTGCTCAGCCTGCGCGAGCGGCAGCCTTTCGCCATCTATGCAACGGCGCAGGTTCTGGCGACGCTGGAGGCGAATTCGATTTTCAACGTTCTCGATCCAGCGCTTGTGCCGCGGCGCATCCTGCCGCCGGCGAAAGAGTTGGCCATCTGCGACGCAGAAGGCCGCGATACCGGCGTAATGATCGAGCCCTTTGCCGTGCCCGGGAAGATAGCACTCTATCTGGAGGATAGAGACCATCCGGATGCCAATTTCAGCTCCGACGCAGGTGACACGATCGGAGTCCGAATTGCCGGCATCGGCAGCCGCGGCTCCGTCTTCTATATCCCAGGCTGCGCGCGCATCGATGCGCGGCTACGCGCGCGTCTCACCGATGCCGCCTGTCTTTTGTTCGACGGCACGGTCTACACCGACGACGAGATGATCGTCGCCGGCGTCGGTCAGAAAACCGGCGCGCGCATGGGGCATCTGGCGATCTCGGGAGAATTGGGTTCGATTGCAGGCTTGGCCAATGTGAAGGTCGGCCGTCGCGTCTTCGTCCACATCAACAACACCAACCCCATCCTTGACGAGAGTTCCGCCGAACACGCGGCGGTCAAGGCGGCAGGCTGGGAAATCGCAAACGACGGTATGGAGATGGAATTTTGAGCGACTTCCGCGATGCAGCCAAAGGCGGACTCTCCACGAGCGCTCTCGAAGCCGTGCTGAGGCAGGTTGGCGCCGAGCGCTATCACAATCGCCATCCCTTTCACCACAGGATGACCAGCGGCGCGTTGTCGAAGGCCGAGATGAAGGCCTGGGCGCTGAACCGCTATTGCTATCAGGCGGTCATCCCACGCAAGGATGCCATGATACTCGTACATGCCGAGGATCCAGCGTTTCGTGCCGCGTGGCGCAAGCGGATCGAGGATCATGACGGCGAGGACGGCTGGAGCGGCGGCATCGCGCGCTGGCTGCATCTGGCAACTTCGCTCGGCCTGGACGCCGAGGCCGTGAAGAGCGAAAGGCTGGCACTGCCGGCGACACGCTTCGCGGTGGGCGCTTACCTTTCCTTTTGCACAAACCGGACGCTGTTCGAGGCGGTCGCGTCCTCGCTGACCGAGATGTTCTCGCCACTCATCATCGGCGAGCGGGTGCCGGCAATGCTGGCCAAATACGACTACATCACCGAGGATACGCTGGCCTATTTCAAGCAACGGCCCGAACAGGCCTCGCGTGACGCCGACTTCGCCCTTGCCTACGTGCTCAGCCACGCCGATACGGCGGAGCGCCAGCAGCAGGCAATCGATGCACTGGTGTTCAAATGCGATATACTCTGGGCCATGCTTGACGCGCTTCAACACGCCTATGGCGAGCAGGGAAACATACCGCCCGGCGCCTTCCAGCCCGAGGCAGCCCTATGATGGCGCTGCGCGAAAGAGCTGTGGTGTCGTTGCGATCGGTACCTTCGCTGCCGAAGCACGTGCGCATACAATACGATCCCTTGCGGCAGGCATTCGCCGTGCTTTCACCGGAAAAGATATTCTGGCCGAACGATGTCAGTCTCGACATATTGCGACGCTGCGATGGACGGTCCACGGTCGGCGACATCATTGCCGGCCTTGCCGCCGATTATGAGGCCGAACAGGAGGCCGTGGCGACCGACGTCATCGCCTTCCTGCAGGAATGGTCGGACAAGCTGCTGGTGAGGCTATGAGCACGCCCCTCCTCCCTCCAATCGGCATGCTGGCGGAACTGACGCATCGCTGCCCGCTGCAATGCCCTTATTGCTCCAATCCGCTCGAACTGCTCAAGGCCAATCGCGAACTCGACACAGAGACCTGGCTCGCCCTGTTCTCGGAGGCCGCCGATCTCGGCGTGCTCCAGGTGCATCTGTCCGGTGGCGAGCCGACACTGCGCCGCGACCTCGCGCAATTGATCGCCGGGCTTGCGGGGCGCGGCGTCTACACCAATCTGATTACCGCGGGCGTTGGCATCGTCGAGGGCCGTATCGAGGCATTTGCCGAAGCCGGTCTAGACCATCTGCAACTGAGCTTTCAGGGCGCGCGGCCGGCGACCACGGATCGCATCGGCAACCACAAGGGTGCCCACGAAAAGAAGCTGGAGACGGCACGCCGCGCGCGCGCGGCCGGTCTGCCTCTAACCATCAACGCGCCGATCCATCGCCATAACATCGAGGAGGTGCCGGAATTCATCGATCTCGCCCTTTCGTTGGGCGCGGAGAGGCTCGAGATCGCCAATGTGCAATATGCCGGCTGGGCGTTGACCAATCGCGATCAACTGATGCCGGAGCGTGAAGCGGTCGATAGGCAGGCGGAGATCGTCGCGGAGGCACAGGAGCGGTTGGCCGGCATCATCAACATCGATTTTGTGACGCCGGACTATTTCGCGATCTATCCCAAGCCGTGCATGGGCGGCTGGGCGCGGGACGCCTTCATGGTGACGCCTGACGGCACCGTACTGCCCTGCCATGCCGCACAGACGATCCCGTCGCTCAGCTTCGAGCGTTTCGAACCACGCAGGCTGTCCTCAATCTGGGCCGATTCGCCGGCGTTCAATGCCTTTCGCGGTACGGACTGGATGCAGGAGCCATGCCGCGGCTGTGAGCGGCGCGAGATCGACTGGGGCGGCTGCCGCTGCCAGGCGATGGCGATCGCCGGCGATGCCGCTGCAACGGACCCGGCTTGCGCGAAATCGCCGATCCATGCTCGCATGGCAATGCTGATCGACGAAGCCAAGCGCATTGCCACAGTTCCTTCGAGAGAAGAAGCATTCGTCTACCGGCGGATCGGTGCGGTGACCGAATCCGCCTGACCTGGCGAGAAAGCGCTTCTCACCCCCTCGGCAAGACGCGTAGCGTCTGCTCGTCAAACAATGGCTCGTCCTGGCCGATGCGCACAAAAAGCAGGCTGTACCCCTCACCCGCGGGCACCTCGAAATACTGCATGCCGTCAGGCATTTCACCCCAGTCGCCGCAGGGCGGTTCGGGAATCTCGTCGGAGCTGGCAAGTGCTTTCAGCTCTTTCGCATAGGCGGCGTCGGGGCTGAATGTGTAGCGTTTGACGCCGGCGGGTACCGTGCCCTCGGTGTAAGGCGCCAGCACACAGCGGGCGCTGACGGCCTTGTCGGTCTTTTCCAGGAACAGGCGCTGCAACGCAGCCTCGGCGGTTTCGCCAGGCTTGATGTCAAAGACCTCGACAAGAGGGTCAGCCGCGCCGCCGTCGCTGTATTTGATGGCGAGCGCTTTGCCGGCGAATTCGAAATGGATCTGGCGGAAGCCGAAATCGCAGCGCTGCGTCCAGGCGGCCAGCCCGACAGTTTTGTCAGACAATTTTTCCCAGGCGCATTTGTCGATGGGCGGGCGCGACGGCGCCGGCTCGTCCGCCATGGCTGGTATCGTCGCGGATGCAAGCAGGGCACTGGCCCAGATGGTCGATCGCACGCTATTCATCGCTGCATCCTGTTAAAATGAAGGCGTCCCAGGCCGAACCGCCTGGATTGGCATTGGCGAAATCGGCTCCTTCGGTGAAAGCCACGCCGAAACCGGGCAAGAGCAGCCCTCTCGGCGCCGGTGTCGCTTCGCGCGAATTCAACTGCTCGGCGCCGCCGCCGGTCAAGGCATAGACCTGGCCCTCCCATAGCCTGCACAATCCGCTACCGTCCTGCAGGCCGCCTTCCCGGTCGTCGTCGGTGCAGGCGTGGCGAATGGTGCCGAGCGGGAAGGAATTCTTGCCGTTGGTCCAGGTGATGTCGGCGGGCAGGCTCGTGCCGGCTTTGGGCACGGCCAGCGAAAACACTTCGGCCGTCAGCGCCGCCGGCTCGTTGGCGAGCGGCCGGAATTGCACGACGGCACCCGAGCGCGGCTCCTGATAGGTGGCGTGACTCAGGAGGCATTCTTTTGCCAAGGCCGCCTGCATCGGGCCGAGCAGGCCCAGGAGGAAAAAGGCCAGTATGCGGGTGATCATCCAATGTCTCTGGGAAAGCGTTGAGTCGGCCCGCACAGTCGCATCATCCGCGCAAAAGCATAGCAAAATCCGGAACGGCGGCGTTTGTCCGCTCCTGGACAAAACTTGTCCACGCAAAATCCCACCAGCCTGTATGGTCGAGCGCACTGATCGAAGGAGTGGTGATGCGGCGTTTGGTGATGACGACGGCAATATCCGCATTCGCCGGTGGCTCCGCGCTGGCGGCGCCGCCTTATGTTGGGACATGGTCTAGCGACAGGCTGAACTGCCACGCGGCTCCCGACATCCAACGCGAGACTGTGTTCACAGTGGACCAGGCGTCGCTGTCGTTCCCCGATCTCGGCTGCGAGCAGGCGACATTTCGCAAAAGCTCGACCGGTTGGGTGGTGCATGCCAGCCAATGCTACGGTTCCGACCCGTCGATCGAGGAGCCGTTCGCGCGTGTCATCCATATCGTCAGGCATGGGGCCACGCTGCGGTTCACCTGGCCTGGCTTCGACAGCGGACCGCTCGTCCGCTGTTGAAGGCGTCCGGCGCCTCAGACCAGGCCGACCAGAAAGGCGGCGCCACCGAGAAAGCCTGCCGAGCAGATCCATAACAGCCAGAGCCCCCGTACCCGGCATTCCAGCACCGCCGAGCCGGGGTTGGCGGGGTCATAGTGGACGTCGACCTTGCTGCCTTCGACATACTGCCGTGCCTGGCCGCCGACGAGGCCGGGCAACGAAGCCGTCACGGTTCCGCCGAAGGTCACACGATCGGCGCTGTAGCGCAGGCCGGCGACGTCATAGGAGTAGACGATGCGGGATTTGAAGACGGTGCGCCAGCGACCATGGCCAGAATGGTTTCGGAGCGCCTGCAGGCCCGAGTTATCGATGCGGCCGGCAGTGACCGGCCATTTTGCCGCCTGCTCGGCCAGCGATTTCTGGACGAAGCCCATGCGCAAGGCAAACAGGCCCATGAACAGCAGCAGCGCTCCCGCGCCGAGGTTCTGCGGCTTGGGCAAATGCGGCCTGATCGCCTCCAGGACGCCGCCGACGGAAAACACCAGAACCAGCGCGCCGACCACCAGCCCGGCCGAGAGCTGGATCATGAACTTGAAGGCGCCTTCGGGCATGGTGCGCTCGATCACGGCTTTGCTCGGATCGGCCGGATTGTAGAAGACAGTCACCTCCGCGCCGCGGGGAAACTGGGCAAGGGTTTCGGTGACTTCGAAATTCCCCAAATTCTCCTTCACGCTGTAGCGCGAGCTTTGAAATTTCTTGCCGCCAACCTTGTATTCGAAGGTGATCGCCGGAAAATTGCGCATTTCGGTGGTATCAGTGCTGTCCGAACCAACGCCCGAGCTTCTGACCTCGCGTGCCTCGACGCGCGACGAGATGATCTTTCCCGGCGTCGGCAGCCAGCGGCTGAGTGCCTTCACCTCTCGCCATTTCATGAAGGTGATGAACGACAGCGCGCCCGCGACCACGCAGGCAAAGCCGACAAGCATGATCTTGAGTTCCAACTCGTCTCCCCCCAGGAGTGCAGGAACCCGCACATAGACAGCATGGCGGCGGCAATGTCTTGTATTTTCGCAAATCTGAAAAGGCTGAGCAGCGCAAACGGCAACAGCCCACGCCGCGTTATGCAGGCTTCACGGCCAGGAACGTGTTCCATTCTTCGCTATTGCGGCCGACGTTGAAATCGTCCCTGATGAGGACCAGCCCGGCGCCTTCGAGACGGGCGGCGAAGTCGTCCCTGCGCCAGTAGACCATGTGATATTCGCCTGATGTCTCGCCATCGCCATTGCGCATCGAGACGAGGAAGGCGCCGCCCGGGCGCAGCGACCCGGCTATCTTGGCAAGCACCTGGTCGGTCTGGTCGCGAGGCACGTGGATCAGGACGCATAGGGCAAGGACCGCGTCGTAGGGGCCGCCGAGATCATCGGTGATGAGATCGAGCAACTCGCCATGCTTACCACGCGCGGCCTGCAGCTCGAGAAACCGCTTGGTGGCGTCGGTGCGCCGAACCTTGACGCCCAAATTTTCCAGAAAATCCGCATCGTATCCGGCTCCGGACCCGACTTCCAAAATCCGGCCACCTGTGCCGGCGATTGCCACCAGGCGCTTGAGCGATGCCTGCTCCCTCTCGTTGGGAACATGGCGCACGATGGCATCATATTGTTCCGCATAATCCTCGTAAGCGCTGATCGTTTGACGGCTCTGTGCCAGAGCCTCCGATGACACACCCATCTTTTCCTCCCATGCGTCCTTGTTGGTCAAAGAGCCAGACACTTTCCTCAGCGAATGCTGCCAGCGGAAGCGTGTCCATCGAGCAGTCCGATATCGCGCTTGAAATGGTCCGACAGCGCACGCTGGTCAAGCAGGCCGCGTGAGCGGGTCCTGAAGGGAGCGGCGAAGAGGTCGAGGATCGGCGGACACCCGAGAAAGCGAACGACGCCAAGCCTGATAGCTTGTCTCAGTTGGCGTCGGCTACCGTCTGCCGGCCGCCGGCCCAGGCGCGCCATTGCCGTTCGTCGCCATGGAAGACATTGAGGTCTATGCGGCCAGTGACGCCGTGCGACAGGCCGGAGCCGGAATACTGCCAGAACAGCCATTTGCGGCCGGGATAGACCTTTGACGGATGCTGGGCGACCGCACGCAGCCAAAACGGATAGTCGAGGAATTCGCCCCTGAGATTGTCGCGGTAGAAATCGGGCGCGGTGTAGATGATGGGCCGCTGGCCGTAATAGCGCTCCAGCTTGTCCATGAACACCTGCATCTTTTCCAGCACCTTTTCGCGCGACGGCCGCCGCTTGCAGCTGGACTCGCCGTTCCACTCGACGTCGATCACCGGCGGCAGCGCGCCTTCGACCCTGGGCACGTTGCGGATGAACCAGTCCGCCTGCTCGCCCGCCGTGCGGCACCAGTAGAAGAAATGGTAGGCGCCGCGCTTCAAGCCGGCGGCGTCGGCGTTGCGCCAGTTTTTCATGAACATCGGATCGAGGTGGTCGCCACCGTCGGTCGCCTTGATGTAGGCGAAGTTGGCGCCCTGCGCCCGCAGCTTGTCCCAGTTGACGTTGCCTTGCCAACGCGAGACGTCGACGCCGTGCACTGCAAGGCGGCGAGGCGAACCCTTGCCGAAATTGATCGGCTTGGCGTCGCGAAAACCGTAACGGGTGAGCGGCCCGGCAAGCATGGCCGGTGCCGCGCGCGTCAACAGCTTGGGCGGCGACACCAAGGCTGCCGGCTCGACCGGCAGCCCGCCGACATCAGGCACTTGGGGATCAGGCGCATCAGGTGCGGCAAACACCCCCGTCTCTTCCTCCTCCGCCAAGCCGAACGGGCGCGTTTTTTCCCCCGGACCGTTGTCAGACATGGGAGCCAGTCCGGCCCTTGCCGCCCTGTTGCCCCTTGCCGCCGAAGCAGCGGCGATCGGTGCCGGCGGCCGGATCACGGAACTGGTGGTCTCGTTGGAGGGTTTCTGCAAATCCAGCGCATCGACGCCGGCCGTTGACGAGCAGCCGGCAAGGCATAGCGATGCTATCAAAAAACTGACGACGCCCGGAATCCGCATCTGGACCTGTACTCAAAACACAACAGACCGAGGGCGAAACGACAGCCGACGGACAAACCGGATCAGTTATGAATGAGAAATTACCAATAAAGTTTGAATCAAGTTTTTTTCGCCATACCGCATGCGGGTAAGCGCGGTGGAAACTGGCTCAGGATTTCCTGAAGACGCCGATCATCGGCCCGAGATTCCAGTAGTCGTCTTTGCGGCCGATGGCAGGCGCAAACAGGCTGGATATCGTGCCGTCGAGGAACAGCGCGTTATCGCAACCGAGCGCGTCGCGGAAAAGCCGGGCGAAGGCATGGAAGGTCACCGTGCCATTCGAAATCGCAAAGACCGCGACGCCATCCTTTCGCACCCCGACACCGTCGCGGGTTTTCCGCGAAGTGCCGTCGGCCTGGAATTTCGGATGCAGCTTGCCGTCGATCACCAGCATCGGCCCCGATTGCGTCGCATAGTCGACGGTCGGGCGCCTCTTCACGAAGTCCCTGGTGGCGCGGACCGCGGCCCTGCCGTCGCGTATGTAGAAAATGCCGTTCGGCTGCAGGGAAAAGTTGCCGCTTCCCGAACCCGTTTTCACCGACGCCATCTCCTGGCCGCGCTCGACATAGAGACCGACCGGCGCGAGGTTCGGGTGATACATGCCGGCATTGATGCCGAACAGCATCGTGCGCCCGATCGCCTGTTGCGCGGCATGCAGATTGTGCAGCGACTGAAACGGCTTGCCCGCCGCATCCTTCCAGAACAGCTCGAGCTGATATCGTTTCGGATCGACCTCGCAAACGAGATAGCTGGTCGCCTCGAAGGTGAAGTCCCGGCATGGCGGCAGCGAGACAACCCACTGGCCGAACGACGCGCCAAGCGCCGCCACCGACGGCAGCGCCCCCTTGGCCATCGCCAGCAACAGTGGCACCGATTGCAGGAGGGTCAAAAAATCCATGTGCGTACCGGAATCGAAGTTCGAGGTCCGGTACGGATATAGCCCGTTTCAAGCGATACTGTGGAACTGCCTCAGACGAGCCATCCCATGGCGACGCTCGACAACAAGACGATGCCGAGCAGGCCGCGATAGATGACGAACGGCCAAGCCGAGAAACGCTCCAGCACGCGCATCAGCCCCCATATGGCGAAGAAGGCGGAGATCGACGCGACGACCAGCCCGACAGCAAGCACCGACCAGCCATGGGCGTCGAGATGGACCTTGTGCAGTTCCCAGAGTTCCTTGAGGCCGGCGAGCGCGATGGCAGGCAGCCCGAGCAGGAACGAGAAGCGCGCCGCTTCGGCCCGCTTGAAACCGAGCCCCAGTGCCGCTGTCAGGGTCGAGCCCGAGCGCGAGACGCCGGGGACAAGCGCGCCGATCTGGGCGATACCGACGAGCAGCGCATCGGTCAGTGACGCATCGCCCATGCTGCGCCGGTGACGGGCGAAGATCTCGGCCAGCGCCAGCAGGATAGCCATGGCGATGCAGGCCCAGCCGATCACCGTCAGGCTACGCAGCGGCGAATTGCAGGCGTTGAGCAGGCCCGACAGCGCAACGCCGGCGATGACGATGGGGATCGTCGCCAGCACGATCCAGAGCGCCAGCTTGAAATGCCGGTCGGCGAAATCGCGTCGCGCCAGAGCGTCGAGCGATCCAAACAGGATATCCCTGACGTCGCTCCAGAAATAGCTGACCACCGCGGCAAGGGCCGCAAGCTGCATGGCGGCGGAGAAGGCGGAGCCAGGATCCTGCCAGCCGAGCACGGCCGGCACGATGCGCATATGGGCAGTCGAGGAAATTGGCAGCAGTTCCGTGATGCCTTGCACCACGCCGAGGAACGCCACCTTGGCGAACCCCAGGCCGACGAAGCCCGTGTCGAGGCCTTGGGTGCAGATATCGGCCAAAATCGAATTCCATGCATGAGAGATCGGAGTTGGGTGGACCGACCCAAGGTCAATCCCGGGCAAGCCTTATCGTCATGGGCCGGATAATCAATTTACGGATTTGTAAGCTGGCACGCCGAGGTGCACGCCGTTCGAAACCGGCCCACCTTGGGGCCGGCTTGAGGCACACAGGGAAAATCGCAAAGCGACTACGGGCAGAGCCAGAGTTTCTGGCATGTCCTGGCGATCACATGCGCCGGCGGCACTTCGGGCTCATCGGTCGAAGGCCGGCGAGCCCGTTCGAGCAGCATGCGCACCTGTTCGGGACGCACACGATCGCGCTCCATCACAAGCAGGACCATCGGATCGCTCAAAAGCTCGTCCAGGGTGCTGATGCTGTCGTTCATCCGTCGTCTCCTCGAATGCCGTACCCGCGACCCTTAAATAGGACGACAAAGATGGCTCGCCAATGACGCTTTGCCGGCTATCTCGTGTCGATTTGGATTAAATTTTGGCCATGCTTGCGCTCTTCCCTTCCCCTGGCGCTGCGCGTCGATCCACCTTCTTCCACAACAAGGGGAGAAGGGAAAAATTAGCCTGGCGGAGGGGCGCCTTCGTATTTCGGCAGGCCGTCATCAAGCACCAGCCAAGGCTGCTTCGAGGCCGTGAAAATATGCATTTGCGGCTTGAAAACCGTGGGATCGTCGAGCGAACCGGTGGTGATGCCGATAATGCCTGCGGAATCAC
Organism: Mesorhizobium sp. M7A.F.Ca.US.005.03.1.1; assembly: GCF_003997975.1. NCBI lineage: Bacteria > Pseudomonadati > Pseudomonadota > Alphaproteobacteria > Hyphomicrobiales > Phyllobacteriaceae > Mesorhizobium > Mesorhizobium sp. M7A.F.Ca.US.005.03.1.1. The sequence continues at coordinate 10,771 of NZ_RZRO01000007.1, read as the reverse complement.
GTCGGGAGAACAGCGTTGTGCCGCAGCTCGGGCAAAAGCCGCGCTTGAGATCCGGTGAAGAGCCTATAGTCGCCAGCGGCCCATCGATCGTCACGTCCTCGATGCGAAACAGCACGCGTGCGTTGAAGGCGGCGCCGATCGCCTTCTGGCAAAGCCGGCAGTGGCAGACGCGTTCGTTGATGGGAGCCGCGTCCGCGCGGTAGCGCACCGCCTTGCACAGGCATCCGCCCTCATATCTTGCCATTGTCTGGATCCACTGGTGGGAGAGAATAGGCGCGCAACGTATCGGCGGGGCCGATTGGGTCAATTGAAAAGCTTTGATGCAATGTCATCGCTTGTGCTGATGCGAGTTGGGATGAAGCCATGACGCCGAAAGCCGTCATGGAGCCACGGAATGCCGGCTGCCCGCCAACAGCCGGCAGTTTTGGCGTTCACTCCATTTCGCCGACGACCTCGTCCCAGGTCTTGACCTTGGTCTGGCCGTTTAGGAACGGCAGCGCGGCGGCCGTCAGCTCCGGGGCGAAGAAGACATCGTAGTGGGTGCGGTTGGGCAGGATCGCCAGGCGGTTCTGCGACAAGTTCTCGCGCATCCAGCCGGCGTCCTTCAGTCCGCCGCCGAGCATCTGATAGAACTTGATCTCGTGTTCGGGCTTATACATATCGCTGTCGCCATAGACCAGCATGACAGGCATCTTCAGCTTGGCGACATCGGCCGAGTAATCGCGGTTCTGACGCATGAAGCCGCCCAGCGCATCGAGGAGCTTCGGGAACTCCTCCGGATGCGGCGCCACCGCGACGTAGGATTTGTACATCGGCGTGTCCTTCATGAACTCAGCCGCGGCTGCGCTCACCTGTGCCTGCTGCGGACGCATCTCGTCATAGAAGCCGTCCGTGGCGTAGCCGGTCGATACCAGGACGAGGCGGCGCACCGCTTCGGGATGCTGGACGGCCATGCGGAAGGCGACGCCGCCGCCCAGCGAATAGCCCATGACATCGACCTGGCTGTAACCGAGCGCCTTGACGATGGCGGCCATGTCGTCGCCCATCGCCTCCACGGTGAATGGTCGGTCACCCAGCGCGGTGCGGCCGTGACCCTGCAGGTCGACGCCGATGACGGTGCGGTTTTCGGCAAGTTTCGGCAGGATCGGCGCGAACATATCCGTGGTGCCAAGACCACCATGCAGCAGAAGCAGCGGCTCGCCCTTGCCATAGATCGCATAGTAGTAGTTCAGGCCGTTGATCGTCAGAAGGCCGGACTTTTCCGGCTTCGGCAGTGCATTCGTTTCAGTCGTCATGGCAGGTTTTGTCTCCTCTGCATTGGTGATGCCCGGGCAGGCAAGCAGTGCTGCGGCCGAAGCAAAAATGGCGAAAAACAGGGTTTTGAACATATCGATCTCCTCTCCTGTCGATATCAAGGCGTTATGCGGATCAAAGCGTTTTGGCGAGTTCTTCGAGCTGGTCGGCGCACTGTCCCCAGCCCTCGTGGAACCCCATCTTCTCATGCTGTTCGCGGTCGGCGACGCTCCAGTGCCTGACCCGAGCGATGTAGCGGGTCTTGCCGTTGCCCTCGTCCTCGAAGGTCAGCGCGACGGTCATGAACGGCTTTTCCGAAGGCTGCCAAGCCTCAGTGTAGGCGTCGGTGAGGACGATCTTCCTGCCGGCAACGACTTCGAGGAAGACACCTGGGTTGGGGAACTCGTTGCCGTCCGGGCTGGCCATGACGACAAGGCTCGAGCCACCGGCGCGCACATCCATCTCCGCGCGCGGCGTCGTCCACGGTTTTGGAGAGAACCAGCGCGTGATCAGTTTCGGATCGGTCCAGCAGCGATAGACGTTCTCGCGCGGCGCATCGATGATGCGGGCGAGAACCAGTTCGCGGTCGTTGGTGGGGGCGATGTCGAGCTTGGTGGTCATGATGGCGTCCTGCGTTTGATCTGGCTTCCGTCCCAAGGACGAGCCGATGAACCGCAAGCCGACATCGGCCAGCGAAAATTTTGCGACACCGTTTCGATTGACCCGAGGCGTCACTCACCTTCGTCATCCACGGGCGGAGCAGGAACGCAGCTCCGTCGCGGAGACCCGAGGATGACAAAGTGATCGATGGGCCAAAGCCTCAGTGGCGCTTGGCTTGCACCAGATAGGCCTCGATCTCGGTCTCGCCGAGCCACTTTGCCGCTTCCAGCCGGTGCAGGCCCTCGACGAGGATGTGGCGCTTGCCGTCATGGCGGACCTGGATCGGCGTCTTCATGCCGTTTTCCAGAATGTCCTCGGCGAGATGGCGGACGGTCTCGGGATGCAGCGTCTTCTTGCGCGCCGTCGGCACGTAGATCTCGTCGACCTTGACCTTTTGCACTCTGAGCATGCCGACCCCCGTGGCGGAAACGCCGCCACCCCTGAGATAGTCCGTTTGATGGAGGTGGCCAAGGGTGCGGCTAACGAATACGAAGTCCGAAGGCCATTCTCGGTTCGAAGATGCCAGGGACAGCAGATCGTTTGCCTGTCGTCGCGCGTTTCGATATTGCGTCTGCGCGATCGTCGAAGGCCACGGAGCAAATCCCCATGAGCAAATCTCTCGTCACCTTTGTCGGCGTCGCCCATCCCTGGATGTGCGACGTGATGGGGCACGTGAATGTGCGTCACTACGCGGCGATGTTCGATGATGCCAGCTTCCAGCTTCTCGGCCATATCGCCGGACAGGACGACAACCAGGCGTCGCAGATCGGATGGGCCGACGTGCGCACCGAAATCGACTATCGGCATGAAACGAAAGCCGGTGCGCTCATCACCATCCGCTCGCATGTCGTGAAGATCGGCCGCACCTCCATCACCTTCGAACAGGTGATGTTGGGCTCGCTCGACGGCATTGTCCGCGCATCGAGCCGGACGACAAGCGTGCGCTTCGACCTTGCCGCGCGCGCCTCGGTCGCTCTGGACGAGCCGATGCGCGACCGCTCTTCGGCCTTCCTGATCGAATAAGCCTGTCTCCGCCCGTCAGCCTATGTAGATGCGGTCCTCGAGGGGCGTGTCGGCAATCAGCGTCTGCAGCCCTGACAGCAGCGCCTTCTCGGCGCGGTTCATCACCTTGTCCGGATTGACCAGCAGGAAGATGTCGATGGCCGGCGGCGCGTCATAGGGCGGCAGCCGCCACAGCATTCCATCCGCCACGTCCCGCCGCGCGACGTGCAGCGGCAGCGGCCCAATGCCCAACCCGGCGACGATCATGCGCCGCACCTCTTCCAGGCTCGAGGACACGCCGACGACATCGGCGTTGAGCCGGGCCTCGCTGCGCAACAGCGCGACCGGCCGCAACGCATCCGAGATGTGGTCGGTCTGGAACGATACCGAGGGCTCGCCCCGGAGATCGGTCAGCGTCAGCCCGGTTTGCCCGTAAAGCCTGTGCTGCGGCCCACAGAAGAAGCCGAAGAACTCGCGGTAGACCATCGCATATTCCAGCGCCGGATCGCGCTGGCTGACCAGGCAGATGCCGAAGGAAGCACGCCGGTCCCTCACCTGCTTGGCGACTTCGGTGCTTGCTGCGACTGAAATGGTGATGCTGGCGTGAGGGTAGTTGCTGTGGAACTCGGACAGCGCCTGATCAAAGAGCGGCGAGACGACATGGCTTGCCGTCGCGATCATCACATGGCCGGTAACATCGTCGCTGATGCCGCGCATCAGCAGCGGCAACTGCGATATGGTGCCGAACACCTCGACGCTCTGCTCGTAGAGAAGCCGCCCGACCTCGGTCAGTTCGAAGCGCGTCGCGTCGCGCTCGACCAGACGCCGGCCCACCCGGTCCTCCAGCCGCCGCAGAGCATTGCTGACGCTGGGTTGCTTGAGGTTCAGTCGCTCCGCAGCTCGCGTGATGCCCTTCACCTCCGCGATGACGACGAATGTCCGCAGAAGGTTCCAGTCGAGATCCCAGACCAGTCGTTCGGGGCGTGGAAGTACCATTCCTGATATCTATGCTCTCTATTCCCATTATCTATTTGCGCAATGATACCGCAAAGGCAATCATTGATGACAGGAAAGCGTCTGCACGCCTCCCAAGAACAAACCTTGCGCGCCATCCAGAGGAGAGGAAATCAGATGAACAGAGTATTTTCCGGCATCGCCGTTGCGGCCCTGCTGCTTGCGTCGACCTTCACTGCCGTTTCGGCCAGGGCCGACGACCTCGAAAAGATCAAGGCGGCGGGCGAGCTGAAGATTTCCATGAGCGGTCAGTATCCGCCCTTCAACTTCGTCAACGACCAGAATGAAGTCGTCGGTTTCGACGCCGATATCGGCAAGGCCATCGCCGAGCGCATCGGTGTCAAGGGCACCATCATCACCACGGCCTGGGACGGCATCATTGCCGGCCTGCTCGCCAACAAATACGACACCGTCGTTGGCTCGATGACGATCACGCCTGAGCGTGAAAAGGTGGTCGATTTCGTCGGGCCTTACTACCACGCCGGCCGCGCCGTTTTCGTCAGCGAGCAGTCGAAAGTGCAGAGCCTCGACGACCTCAAGGGCAAGACCATTGGCGTGACGCTGGGCGAGACGCATGAGAAATGGGCGCGCGAAAAGGGCGGCTGGGATATCCGTACCTACAAGGGCCTGCCGGAACTGCTGCTGGAGCTGAGGGCCGGCCGCGTCGACGCGATAGTCGTCGACAACATTCCGGTCATGGTTGCCGTCAAGGAGACGGGCGAGAAGGTCCGCAAGCTCAACACGCCCGATATCGAAGGCGGCGCTGTTGCCATCGGCATCGCCATCCGCAAGGACAATCCGGAGCTCAAGGCTGCGATGCAGAAGGCGCTGGACGACATGCTGGCGGACGGCAGCTACGAAAAGATCTCGATGAAGTGGGTCGGCAGCGACATCCGCTGATCTCTCCTGGCTTCAGGCGACCAAAGCCGCCTGAAGCCGAGCGTTACTCCTGCTGGACCCTTTCATGGATTTCTCCTTGATGCAGCGCGTCTTCCCGTTCTTCGTGGAGGCCGCCTTGGTGACGATCGAGATCACGGTGTTGGCCCTGATCCTGGGCCTCGCGGCTGCTTCATTGGCCGCGGCCGCCAAGATGTCGAAATCGGCAATCCTGCGGACCATCGGCACGCTCTATGTCAGCCTGTTTCGCGGCACGCCGTGCCTGATCCAGCTCTTCGTGCTCTATTTCGGCGGCCCGCAGATCGGCATCAATCTGGAGCCGTTCGCCGCCGGCGTTATCGGCCTCGGTCTCAACATCGGCGCCTATATGGCGGAATCGATCCGTGGTGCGCTGGTCGCGGTCGACAGGGGCCAGACGGAGGCCGCCCGCACAATAGGCTTCAGCCGTTTCCAGACCTTGCGCAAGGTCGTGCTGCCGCAGGCCGCACGGCTGATGATCCGGCCGCTCGGGGTCAATACGGTTGCTTTGTTGAAGGGATCAGCACTTGTGTCGACCATTTCAGTCGTCGAACTGACCTACACCGCCCAGCGCTTCATCGGCTCCACCTACAAGCCGTTCGAGATATTCGGCGTTGCAGCCCTGCTCTACATGATCATGGTCTACGCGGTTGCGCGGTTCGTCGACCTGCTCGACAAACGCTTCGCCATCGTCTGACCGGAGAGCACGATGCAAGGTTTGGATTTCACCGTCGTCGCGCCCTACTGGGACCTTCTGTTGATTGGTGCCTGGTGGACGGCGGTGCTGACGGTCTCGGCGGGCGCACTCAGCTTCGTCGGCGGCATCCTGTTCGCGGTCATCGTGCTCTACGCTCCGAAGATCGTCGCCTATCCCGTGCGCGCCCTCATGTGGGTGTTCATGGGTACGCCGCTGCTGTTGCAGCTGTTCCTGATCTATTTTGGCTTGGTGCAGATCGGCATCGACATTCCTGCCCTTGCCGCCGGCATTGTTGGGCTCGGCCTGCACTTTGCCGTCTACAATGCCGACATCATCCGCGCCGGCATCGTGGCCGTCGATGTCGGCCAGACGGAGGGTGCGCGCAGCATCGGCTTCGGCAAGTGGCAGACGCTGCGCCATGTCGTGATACCGCAAGCCATCCGCAACACGGCACCACCGATCGGCGGCAATCTGATCGCGCTGTTGAAGGAATCCTCGATCGTCTCGGTCATCGGCATCGCCGAGTTGGTCCATTCGGCCCAGCTGGCGATCAGCGAAACGTTCCGCCCGTTCGAGTTCTACATCACCGCAGCGGCGCTTTATTACATTCTCAATCTTGTGCTCGAGGCGGCCTTGCGTCGGTCTGAAAGACATGTGGAGGTTTCCCGATGAGCACGCAGCGGCCAATGGTCGAGGTTCGCGGCGCGCGCAAATCGTTTGGCGCCGTCGAGGTCCTCAAAGGCATAGGCCTGTCGGTCGATCGCGGGCAGATCGTCGCCATCATCGGCCCGAGTGGCTCCGGCAAGAGCACGCTGCTGCGCTCCATCAACCATTTGGAATCCCTGGACTCCGGTGAAGTCTGGCTCAACGGCGTGCAGGTCAACCAGAAGCTGCACGGCCATGCCTTCGAGCGGCACATCAACAAGGTGCGCCAGCAGATGGGCATGGTGTTTCAGCACTTCAATCTGTTCCCGCATCTGACTGTGATCGAGAACATTTCCATGGGACCGATCATCCTAAAAGGCATGACCAAAAGTGACGCGCATGCGCTGGCGCATAGCCTCTTGTCCAAGGTCGGGCTCGCCGACAAGATCGACGCCTACCCCTCGCGGCTTTCGGGCGGCCAGAAGCAGCGTGTGGCCATTGCCCGTGCGCTGGCGATGCAGCCCAAGGTGATGCTGTTCGACGAAGCCACCTCGGCGCTCGATCCGGAACTGGTCGACGAGGTCAACGCGGTGATGAAACAGCTTGCCGCCGAACACATGACCATGCTCATCGTAACGCATGAGATGCGCTTTGCCGGCGAAGTAGCCGACAGGGTGCTGTTCATGGATGGCGGCGTGATCGTCGAGGAAGGCCCGCCCGGCGACATGTTCCGCGCGCCGCAGAAGGACCGCACGCGCAGCTTCCTCAAGAAATATCTTTCCGCCTGAGGATGACCATGAACAGCCCAAACACGGAATTCCCCGATTTCGGACTGACGCCGGAGCAGCGCCGCCACGCGGTGCGTGGCCATTACTACGAATGGCCTGGCATGGATGGCGAGCGCGGCGAGATCTGGTGCTACAGCGACCGGTTTTCCTATCGCGCCGGCGAAACGGTGGCTTTGCATGTCAGTTCGACAGCTGCGACGTTCGGCATCACAATCACCCGAGATGGCGGCAGCGAAAACAAAGTATTCGAGAAATCGGGCATCGCGGCACGCTGGCAGGACACACCCGACCAGTGTTCGGCTGAAGGCTGCGGTTGGGACCCATCCTTCGAATTTCGCGTCGGAGCGGGCTGGCCGTCCGGCGCCTATCGGGTCACGCTGACCGCCGATGGGCTCGACGGCAAGCCGATCCAATGCCACCATATTTTCATCGTCTGCCCGCAGCCGGGCCGCAAACCTGGCCGCGTGCTCCAGGTGGCGGCGACAGGCACATGGCTGGCCTACAACACCTGGGGCGGCTCCAACCACTATCAGGGCATCACCGGGCCGGATCGCAACCAGTATTCGCCCATCGTCTCGACGCAGCGCCCCTGGTGCCGTGGCTTCGTCGTGCTGCCCAAGGATGCGCCGCGTGTGCCGCTGGAGGTCGCTGTGCCGCCGAAGACCGTGCCGCGCTATCCGCACATGGAGTGGGCGCTCGCCACCGGCCATTCGAAGAAATACGCTTCGTCCGGCTGGGCCAGCTACGACAGCCATTTTTTCCGCTTCGCCGAGCGGGCCGGCTATCAAGTCGATCTCGCCAGCCAGCATGATCTGCATTTTTCGCCGGAAATTCTCGACGGCTATGACTGCGCCGTGTTCGTCGGCCATGACGAATACTGGACCTGGGAAATGCGCGATGCCGTCGACGCCTATGTGACCCGCGGCGGCCATGCGGCGCGCTTTGCCGGCAATTTCATGTGGCAGACGCGGTTCGAAGACGAGGGCCGCCGGCAGGTCTGCTACAAATATCGCTCGCGTGCCGAAGATCCGGCCTATCTTCCAGACGGCGACGTCACCCGTGCCACCAATTCCTGGGAGGCGCCGGAAATCGGCCGGCCGGGTTCGGCGACCTTCGGGCTCAACGCGACGCGCGGTGTCTATGCCGGCTGGGGCGGCTGTGCACCGCGCGGCGTGCGTGGTTTCCCGGTCTACCGGCCCGAGCATTGGGCCTTCGCCGGCACCGGCATCTACTATGGCGACCTGCTGGGCGCCGACAGCCATGTCTATGGCTATGAGGTCGACGGGCTCGACTTCGAGATACGCGGCGGCCTGCCCTACCCGACTGCGACCAGCGGCGCGCCAGACGGCCTGCAGGTTCTCGCCGTCGGCATGGCATCCCAGGTCGAGGAAAGCGCCGATATCCCGATCGAGGACCAGTTCCTCACCGACGAAGACGGCCGCTTCACCGCCGAAACGCTGTTTGGCGAGGCGAGCGACGCCAATCTGGAAAAGGTCAAACGCGGCAACGGCATGATCGTCAATTTCCCGCGCGGCAAGGGCGAGGTGTTCCATGCCGGAAGCTGCGAATGGGTCGCCGGCCTGCTAAGACAGGACCCGATGGTCGAACGCGTCACGAAAAATGTCCTCGATCGTTACCTCGGAAAGCCCTGACATGTCGAAAGTCCAATCCGCCGTTCAAGAAACCGAAGCCCGGCGAGACTCGCATCTGTTCTATCTGTCCAGCCTGCGCCGGCCGCTGATCGACCGCGCCGAAGGCATCTACATGTGGACGCAGGACGGCCGCCGCTTCATCGATGGCTCGAGCGGCCCGATGGTGGCCAATATCGGCCATTCCAATCGCAATGTGCTCGACGCCATGAAGCGGCAGATGGACCGCGCCACCTTCGCCTATCGGCTGCATTTCGAGAACGAGCCGGCGGAGGAGTTGGCGCGGGAGTTGGCCGGCAAGCTGCCGGAGGGCATGGACCGCATCTTCTTCGTCTCCGGTGGCTCGGAGGCGACGGAATCCTGCATCAAGCTGGCGCGGCAATGGGCGGTCGCCACCGGCCAGGCCAGCCGCTGGAAGGTGATCACGCGTTTCCCCTCCTATCATGGCGGCACGTTGGGTTCGCTCTCGATCACCGGCGACGATGCGCTGGCCGAAACGTTCGAGCCGATGATGCGGGTGATGCCAACCGTGCCGGCGCCGAATGCCTGGCGCGACCGCGACAATCTCTCGATTGAGCAGCGCGGCATCCGCTATGCCGACATGCTGGAGGAGAAGATTCTTGCGGAAGGTCCAGACAGCGTGGTTGCCTTCATCATGGAGCCGATCGGCGGTGCGGCGACCGCGGCGCTGGTGGCGCCGGACAGTTATTATCCACGCATCCGCGAGATCTGCGACCGCTACGGCATCCTGCTCATCCACGACGAAGTCATGAGCGGTGCCGGCCGCACCGGCAAATTCCTCGGCGGCGATCACTGGAACTGCAAGCCCGACATCGTCGCCCTGTCGAAGGGGCTGGGCTCCGGATATGCGCCGCTTGGCGCACTCGCCGCACCGATGCGGCTGGTGCAGCCGTTGCTCGCCTCCGGCGGCTTCCAGCACGGCCACACCTATGCCGGCAATCCGCTGGCCTGTGCCGCCGGCCTGGCTGTGCTCGGCGAAATGGACCGGCTCGACCTGATCGCCAATGCGGCAGCCATGGGCGATGTGCTGATGGACGGGCTTAAAGGCCTGGCGAAGCGGTTTCCGTTCCTTGCCGACGTGCGTGGCAAGGGCCTGCTCACCGGCGCCCAGATGGTCGCCGATCCCGAGACCCTAAAACCGATCGACCAGAACAAGAAAGCCACGCAGCGGCTGCTCGACCTCGCCTATGAACGCGGGCTGATCATCTATGGCCGCAGGGTCAAGGGCGGCGTCGACGGCGACAATTTCATGGTCGCGCCACCGATGATCGTCACGGCCGAGCAGGTCGGCGAGATCATCTCCATCATCGGTGACTCGCTGGAGGTTCTGGCCGCCGAGCTCGACCTGCCGGTCGGAGGCCAGGGGTAAGAAATGGCACCGCGAAAAGTCATCATCACCTGCGCCGTCACCGGCTCGGTGCACACGCCGTCCATGTCGCCCTATCTGCCGGTGACGCCGGACCAGATCGCCGCAGACGCGATCGCGGCGGCGGAAGCCGGCGCCTCGATCCTGCATCTGCACGCCCGCGACCCCAGAGATGGCCGCCCGACCGCCGATCCGGACGTCTACATGCAGTTCCTGCCGCGCATCAAGCAGGCGACCGATGCGGTGATCAACATCACCACCGGCGGCTCGTCGCTGATGACGCTGGACCAGCGGCTGGCAGCCCCTTTGCGGGCCGAACCCGAAATGTGCTCGCTCAACATGGGTTCGATGAATTTCGCGCTGTTTCCGATGCTCGACAAGCCACGGGAATGGCAGCACGAATGGGAACCCAAACTGCTGGAAGCCACGCGCGACACCATATTCAAGAACACCTTCGCCGACATGGAGAGTGTGCTTGAGAGGTTGGGTAAGGGCTGCGGCACGCGCTTCGAATTCGAATGCTATGATGTCGGCCATCTCTATTCGCTGGCGCATTTTCGCGATCGGGGGTTGGTGTCGGGACCGCTGTTCATCCAATTCGTCCTTGGCATATTGGGCGGCATCGGCGCCGACCCGGACAATCTCGTCCACATGAAGCGGATCGCCGACAAATTGTTCGGCGACAGCTACCAGTTCTCGGTGCTCGCCGCCGGCCGCCAGC